>JASHXW010000573.1 GCA_030043395.1 Streptosporangiaceae bacterium | reverse complement strand
GGGTGATCCTCAGCTGGGCTCCGAACCGGTCGGCGATCGCCTTGAACTCCTCGAGCTGTCCCACGTTCTGGCGGGTCATCACGACCGAGATCTTGAAGGCGCCGAATCCGGCGTCGGCGAGGTTCGTCATGGCGCGCAGAGCGGTGTCATAGGAGCCTGGTCCGCGGACAGCGTCGTTCACCTCGGCGGTCGCGCCGTCCAGCGAGACCTGGACGTCGACGTAGTCGCTGGCAGCGAGCTGGCCGGCGATTCCCGGGGTGATCTTGACGCCGTTGGTGGAGAACTTCACCCCGACGTGGTGGCTGGTCGCGTAGTCCACCAGATCCCAGAAGTCCGGGCGGACAGTAGGCTCGCCACCGCCGATGTTCACGTAGAAGACCTGCATCCGCTCAAGCTCGTCGATCACCGACTTGCACTCCTGCGTGCTCAGCTCGCGCGGGTCCCGGCGGCCGGAGCTGGACAGGCAGTGCACGCAGGACAAGTTGCAGGCGTAGGTGAGCTCCCAGGTCAGGCAGATCGGCGCGTCGAGGCCGCTGCTGAATTGGTCGACGAGCGAGGGAATCGCTGTCGATGCCGGGCTCACGGCGCTCCTCGCTCGCAGATCATCCGGGAAGTCGCCAGAGTCGCCAGCGCCCGGCGGTAGCCGGCCAGGTCGGCTTCGGGGACGCCTGCCGCCTTACATGCCGCCCGAGCGGTGGGCTGGTCAGCGAGCGCGCGCACGACGTCCAGCAGGACCGGGCTCTTCAGGAAGGACAGCCGCCGCGTCCCGAAGTGGTAGAGCAGGGCGCCGAACCGCTCGGGCCGGACCGACACCTGCGGATGCAGCCGCCAGGCTGCGTCGAAATCGAACTGCGGCAATGCGGAGGCGTCCGCGGGTTGCTCAGTAGACACCGCACATGCCGTCTATCGAGATCTCCTCGACGAGCACTTCGGCGCTAACAAGCTCCTCATCCCACTCGCCAGGCTCTGCCGCTCTGTCGTCGCCAGCTGGAGCAGGGGCGAGTTCAGTGGCGGTGTCGGCCATGAGGGCTCCTTGGGGCTCGGCGCGGACTCGGCATCAGCGCGGACTACTCGGACTTCGGACGTCGGACGCCTAATATGGCACAGGGTGCCGAATATTCGCTTACATTAACGTCACGGTGAGACGGAAATCAAGGAGGTTGGGACGTCGAAGGACGCCGCGCGGCGCGGCCGGCCACCTGGGACGAGCCAGCGAGAGCTTGAGCTGGTTGCGCTGCGACTGTTCACCGAGAAGGGCTTCGAGCAGACGACAGTCGACGAGATAGCATCCGGGGCTGGCGTCAGCCGACGGACCTTCTTCCGCTATTTCGACTCCAAGTCCAGTGTCCTGTGGAGCCAGTTCGACACCGAAGTCGAGCGGATCCGGGTGCTGCTTGATCAGATGCCGCTCGACCAGACTGTCATGCAGGCCGTGCGACTCGCCGTTGTGGCCGCGAACCGCTACCGGGCCGAAGACGTGCCCGAACTACGCGCGCGGATGAACCTCATCGGCTCCGAGCCTGCCCTGATCGCCAGCGCCGCCATTCACTACGACGCCTGGGAACGTGCGATCACTGACTTCGCCGCCCGCCGGACCGGCCAGCCCGCTGACTCGCTCTACCCGCTCGCCGTGGGCCGAGCGACACTCGCCGCGTGCCGTGCCGCGTACGACCGCTGGGTCAGCCGCGCCGACGCCGACCTGACCGTCTACCTGGATGCGGCGCTCAACGCGATGGCGGCCGGGTTCAGCGACGACGTTCTTAATGGCGAGCCTGGCTGTCAGTAGCTGGTGCTGTACTAGCCGGACGCACGGAGTAGGGCCGAGGTCACGGAGGCATTTGTGCTTGAGCTGAAGCTGGAGCTGCACCGGAACCTCAAGGAGTGCCGCGCCGGCATGCTGTCCAGATTGGACGACCTGAGCGAGTACGACCGCCGCCGGCCGCTAACGGCGACCGGCACGAACTTGCTCGGCCTGATCAAGCACCTGGCCGGACTTGAGTACGGATACCTCGGGGAGTCCTTCGGGCGTCCTGCGCCTGAGATCCTGCCCTGGTATGCGGACGGGTCGGTCTGCAGAACGCGGACATGTGGGCGAAGCCCGAGGAGTCCAGCGACTACGTCATCGGGCTCTATCAGCGCGGTTGCGCGCACGCCGACGTCACCATTGCCGAGCTCGACATCGACGCTGTGGGATCTGTCGCGCACTGGCCAGCCGACCGGCGCGAAGCCTCGCTGGGCGACCTGCTGATCCGGATGGTTGCCGAGACGGCGCGGCACGCAGGGCACGCGGACATCATCCGTGAGCTCATAGACGGCAAGCCCGGCCAGGATCATGACGACGTATTCGACGAATCTGGCTGGCAGGCCCATGTCAGCCAGGTACAGGCGGCAGCCGACCAGTTCCGCTAGCTTGCTGGGTCTACGCCTGTTCGTCGGGCCGTGCCTTAGTGGACTCGGCGGTGAGCTGGCGCATCCACTGCGCGCTCGCGGTTGCAACGCGCGACGGGACGCCTAGCTGGTCGAGCATCTCGGCGGCGGCCTCCATCTCGTCGACTCGCCGCCGGGCGTGCTGGATGCTGCCCTGCTCGAGCCGGTCGAGGGTGGCCGCGGAGGCACCCGCTAGCTCCTGCCTGATGTTCTCGCGAAGCCAGTCTTCGCAGCCGGCCGCGCGTGCGGCGCGGAGGGCTTCGATGACCGCGGCTGCCATCCCTTTGTAGAACACGCTCCGTACCAGCTTGCGCGCCGCCGCAGTGCCGGGCGGGCCGGGGAGGACCTGAATCCGCGCTCCGAGCGGGCCGATCTCTCGCGCGAACCGCTCGGCCGCCGGGCCGCAGGCCAGCATGGGAGTACGCAGCCCGTTGCCTGGCACCGGAGACATCATCGCCACGTCGGCGAACGCGACCCCGGCGTTCGCGGCCGTCTCGGCCAGGCTGGCCTTGAGCTGCGAGGACGAAGTGTTCAGGTCGGCGTAGACCGCGTCTGAGCCGAGGCCGGGCAGCGAGGAGCTCAGGGCGTTCTCGGCCTCGCGCGCGCAGGTCAGGGCCAGCACCACCGACGCACCACGACAGGCGTCGGCGTCGTCGGCGCACTGCACGAGCCCAGGCCCGGCCTGGACGACTGGGTCGAAGCCCCGAACGACCGCTCCGGCGGCGCTCAGATCGGCCGCGATCAGCGAGCCGGCCTCGCCGAGTCCGAGTACGGCCACCACCAGCCGGTCCGCGGTCACCGCCCGCGGACCGCCTCGGCGAGCGCGCCGAAGGCCTCGATCACGTTCTGCAGGTGCTCGTGCATCGCCTGCTCCGCCGCAGCAGGGTCCTTGGCGGTTATCGCCGCCACGATCGCCTCGTGCTGCGGTAGCGAGACCGCCGGCCGGCCAGGCGCAAGTGACAGGGAGACCTGATGCCGCACCGTCTGGTCGCGCAGCTGCCGCAGCAGGCGGGCGGCCGTCTCGTGAGCGGCGATGTCGCGGATGGTGGCGTGCAGCCTGGCGTTCAGTTCGCTGTAGTGCAGCAGTTCAGAGCCCTGGACGGCCGCCCGCATCTCCTTGACGATGCCGCGCAGGTCCTCGGCCTGCTCCGCAGTGATCCGTTCCGCGGCGCGAGCGGCCAGGTGCCCTTCTAGCAGCATCCGCACCTGGGTGATCTCGATGACTTCTTCCAGGGGGATCTCCCGGACCCGAGCGCCGCGGTTGCGCTCGAACTCGACCAGCCCCTGCGCTGCCAGGTCTTGTAGCGCCGAGCGCGCGACGAATCTCGAGGTCTCGAAGCGCTCGCACAGGTCGATCTCGATCAGCCGCTGCCCGGGAGCGTACTCACCACGCATGATCGCGGCGCGCATGGCCGCCACCACTGCGGGCCTGGGATCGCCGTCACGGCCTACCAAGAGCTCCATACCTCCTGTGCTGTCTCGACGATCAGCGCGAGCTTGGCCCATTGCTGCTCGGGCGTCAGGTCGTTGCCTTCCTTGGTCGAGGAGAATCCGCACTGCGGCGAGAGACACAACTGGTCGCCATCGACGAACCTGGCGGCCTCCTCGATCCGACGCTTGAGGTCGTCCTTGCTTTCGAGTTCGCCGCGCTTAGTAGTGACCAGGCCGAGGACGACCCGCTTGCCCTTCGGAACGTAGCGCAGCGGCTCGAAGCCGCCTGAGCGCTCGTCGTCCCACTCGCAGAAGAAGCCGTCGACCTCCAGGGTGTTGAACAGCGCGTCGGCGACGAAGTCGTAGCTGCCCTCGGCGGCCCACATGCTCTGGTTGTTCCCCCGGCACATGTGCGTGGTCACGGCCAGGTCCGCTGGCCGCCCGGCCAGCGCCCTGTTGATGTTCGCGATGTACTGCTCGTGCTGGTGCTCGGGGTCGCCGCCGATCTCCTCGATGTGCTTGCGCTGCGCCGGGTCGTTCACGTAGGCGAGGCTCGTGTCGTCGAACTGCAGGTAGCGGCAGCCGATGTCATACAGCTGCTGCACCTCCTGCGCATACGTTGCCGAGAGGTCGGCCCAGAACTGGTCGAGGTCGGGGTAAACCGACTCGTCGATGGCCGAGCGCCCGCCGCGGTAGTGGACCATGCTCAGCGACGGGATCGTGAGCTTGGGCACTGCCGTGGTGACCGTGTCACGCAGGTAGGAGAACGCGTCGCCGAAGATGGTGTGCGTGAGGGAGACCGGGGCGACGATGTGCGCGGACGGCGGCGCCCACTCATAAGTCTTGTTCTCGTTGTGGAACGCGACCCTGATCGTGTCGTCCTGCACCTTCTGGACTCCGCCGAGCTGGTAGATGAAGTCCATGTGCCAGGACTCGCGGCGCAGCTCACCGTCCGTCGCTGAGCGCAGGCCGACTTCCTGCTGCCGGCGCACGACCTCGGCGATTGCCGCATTCTCGATCGCGCGCAGGTCATCCGCGCTGATCCGGCCGGCGGCGAAGTCATCGCGTGCGCGCAGCAGCTCAGGCGGGCGGAGCAGGCTGCCGACGTGATCGGCGCGAAAGGGCGGCCGTGCCCCGTCTCCAGCAGTGGCAGCAACCTCGGCGGAAGCGGAAGCCGCGCCTGCCGGGCTCTCCTGGTCGCTGTGGCTGGCTGGCATCTGGGTCATGCTGGCGGCTCCTCCTACTGTGGCGATCTTAGATACGCGCTCGTGCCTTCGCTCATCCTGCGTCGGCGCCGCCGTATCTGTACTTGTTCAGCACCCGCGATATCACGATCGCGATCACCAGCACAGCGCCGTAGAAGACCTGCTGCACCCAGTCCTGCGCGCCGAGCAGCTCAAGGCCGGCCACCCCGGTGGCGAGGAAGTAGACCGCGATCCCCGAGCCGATCGCGTTGAACCGCCCCGGCTGGATCGTGGTGAGCCCAAGGAACGCGGCCGCGTACGCGGGCAGGAGCAGGATGTTCCCGTCACCCGGGCTTGCTGATCCGCTGGAGCCGACGAATAGGATGCCGGAGATCGCGGCCACGACACCGGCTATCACGAAGCCCTGCATGCGGACGGCGTTGACGCTGAACCCGCTGAGCCGTGCGACCTCGCGGGACTGCCCGACGAAAAGCGCGCGCTGGCCGAACGGAGTGAACGTCAGCACGTACCACATGATCAGCATGATGACCACGCCGAAGTAGAACTCCAGCGGTATCC
>JASHXW010000572.1 GCA_030043395.1 Streptosporangiaceae bacterium | reverse complement strand
GGCGTAGATCCCCTCCGGGTCGTTGTCGAAGTTCAGCGGGAAGATGTCCTGGTACTTCTTCGGCGGGTTCTCCGCGTAAGCGATCGTGCCGTCCGCCCTCGTGGTGAACCACTCCGGGTGCTTGGCAACCCACGGGTGGTCGGGCGATGCCTGCAGGGCGAGATCCAGCGCGACCTCGAGGCCGAGCTCGCCCGCCCGGGCCACGAAGTAGTCGAAGTCGTCCATCGTCCCCAGGTCGGGGTGAATGCTGTCGTGCCCGCCGGCCGGCGACCCGATGGCCCACGGCGAGCCCGGGTCATCGGGCTCGCAGGAAAGAGAGTTGTTCCTGCCCTTGCGGGCTGTGGTTCCGATCGGGTGCACCGGCGGCAGGTACACGACGTCGAAGCCCATGGCCGCGACCGCGTCCAGCCGCCTGGCGGCTGTGCGGAGCGTGCCTGACACCGGCCTGCGGCGGCCGAGCGGGTCGATCCGCGCGCCTTCTGACCGGGGGAAGAACTCATACCAGGAGCCGAACAGCGCGCGCTCGCGGTGCACGATGAGCGGGAACCACGGCGAGTGCGTGGTCAGGTCCCGCAGCGGCACGGCCGCGAGCGCCGCGGACACGTGCCGGGTGAACGCGGCGGCGAGCCGGTCCACCGGGGGATCGCCGGCCTCGCGCAGCCGGGCGGCGACCGCCTGGTACAGGGCGCAGGCCTGCTCCGGGCTAGGACCTCCGGGCTCGGTGTCGTCACGCTCGGTGCTGCCTAGCTCGGCTTCCAGGCCACCTGCTGGCGGCGGGCTTGTCGCGGCTGGCCTGGTCTTGCGCGCGGCCTGCCTGGCCAGTCGCCCCGCGTGCCGCGCGGCCCGGTCGAAGAGGCGCGCGCCCTCCTCGAGCATGAGATCGACGTCTTGGCCGATCGGCACCTTGATGGCGGCGTCGTGCCGCCAGTGCGCGATCGGGTCGCCCCATGCTTCGACCCGGAAATGCCACATGCCCTCGCTGGCGGGAATCACCTCGGCGCCGTAGCTGTCGATTCCCGGGGAGAGTTCGTTCATGCCTATGACGGGACCGACGTGGCCGGACGGATCGCGCAGGACCACGCCGGCACCGGGCATCTCATGTCCCTCGCGGAACACGGTGGCGCTGACCAGCACGGCCTCGCCCGTCACCGCCTTCGCCGGGCGGCGCCCGCAGTCGACCGCAGGCTGCACGTCAAGAATGGGGATCCTGCCGATCACCACGAAAAGGTACCCAATCCCGGTCAAGCACATGCGCCGGGCGCGAGGCCTTGGCACCGAAGTTTCCCACCCGGCGGCTAGCGGGGGCGATGGTCCAGACTGCTCGGCGGACAGATTAGGGTCACTTCGCGTGAGAGCTATCCGCCGGTTCACCGTCCATCCCGCCCTGCCTGATCCGCTGGCCTCGCTGCGTACCCTGATGCTCAACTTGCGCTGGTCATGGCATGCGCCGACGGAGGCGCTCTTCGCCGAGATCGACCCGGTGGCGTGGCAGAGCTCAGGGCACGATCCGGCGGCCCTGCTCGCCCAGGTCAGCCAGGGCAGGCTGGCCGAGCTCGCCGGCGACCAGGATTTCCTGGCCAGGCTGGCCGGTGCCGTCGCGAGGCTGGAGGAGTACCTGACTGGCCCGCGGTGGTACCAGGGGCTCGGCGACCCGGCCGGCCGGCCGCCGGCGATCGCCTACTTCTCGCCCGAGTACGGGATCACCTCGGCGCTTCCGCAGTACTCAGGCGGGCTCGGCATCCTGGCCGGCGACCACCTGAAGTCGGCCAGCGACCTGGGCATCCCGCTGATCGGCGTCGGCCTGCTCTACCGGCATGGCTACTTCACCCAGTCCCTTTCGGCGGACGGCTGGCAGACAGAGCGATACCCGGCCTTCGATCCGGCTGGCTTGCCGCTCGCGCTGCTCCGCGACGCGGCCGGCGGTCCGGCCAAGGTCACCATCGGGCTGGCGGACGGCGCGCAGCTGGCCGCCCAGATCTGGGTGGCCAGCGTCGGCCGGATCCCGCTGCTCCTGCTCGACTCTTACGTCGAGGACAACGACCCGCTGCTGCGCGAGGTCACCGACCGGCTCTACGGCGGGGGTAGCGACCACCGGCTGCGGCAGGAGCTGCTTCTCGGCATCGGCGGGGTCAGGGCAGTCAGGCTCTACTGCCAGATCACCGGGCATCCGCAGCCTGAGGTCTTCCACACCAACGAGGGGCACGCTGGCTTCCTCGGAGTGGAGCGGATCAGGGAGTACCTGGCCGCGGGTGCCCCGCTCGCCGAGGCGGTCGAGCTGACCAGGGCGGGCACGGTCTTCACCACGCACACTCCGGTGCCCGCCGGAATCGACCGTTTCGACCGCGAGCTCGTCGAGGCGCAGTTCGGCCAGGACACCGGCTCCGGGCTGCAAGCCGAGCAGATCCTGGCGTTTGGCGCCGAGACCTACCCGGGCGGCGATCCTGGAGTCTTCAACATGGCCGTCATGGGAATGCGGCTCGCGCAGCGGGTCAACGGCGTCAGCACGCTGCATGGCGCGGTCAGCAGGGCGATGTTCACCGGGTTGTGGCCAGGGTTCGACACCGCCGAGGTGCCGATCGGCTCGATCACCAACGGCGTG
>JASHXW010000052.1 GCA_030043395.1 Streptosporangiaceae bacterium | reverse complement strand
TTGGGCACGTAGACCGACCGCACCCGCACGGGGCCGCAGGTCGCCGCCAGCGTCCGCGCCTCCAGCGTGTCCTTGTCAGGAAAGCCTGGATCGCCGGGCAGGCCGCGAACGACGTCGGCCAGGCCGACCTTGGACAGGATCGCCACACCGTTCCATCGGCCTTCGCCATGGTGCGCGACCTCGTAGCCAAGCGGGGTGACGACTTCGCTCGGGAACGCGTCGGCGCCGACTTTCGTCTCCTGCAAGCACACGACGTCGGGGGCCGCCTCCTCGAGCCATTCCGCGAGGCGTGGCACTCGGGCGAGGACTGAGTTCACGTTCCAGGTCGCGATCCGCACTCCGCCATCCAACCAGCCGATGACAGGCGCTGCCACCGGTGCGGCAGCGTTCGCTGGCCCTGAAAACGCAGAACCCGGCGCCGGCCTGCTGGCCGGCGCCGGGTCCAGGGGACGGTTAGTTCACGAAGACCTTCGGGTTGCCCTTGACGCTGGAGTCCGTCACGGGACCGAAGGTGGCCGAGAAGTCGGTGGTCGGGGCGACGCTGGTGCAAAGTGAGTTGCCGCCCGGGGCAGGGGTGAACTTCTGCTTGGTGAACGTGATGGTGTTGCCTGTGTTGGAGGCCTTCCCGCTGATGCTCTTGGCGTTGTCCGTGCACGAGAACGTGTCGCCGCCGTAATCCACAGTCGCGGTAAAGCTGAGCGGCTTGGACTTGCTCGTGCCGCTGATGGTCACAACGTCGGCCTTGTCGCTGACCGTAGCGTTGTACGGGAGGTTGTTGACCTTCACGCTCTTGACGGTGAGCCCGGTAAGGCTGGCCGTGCACTTAGAGAACGACTGCGACGTCACCGACTCCTTTGCCGTACCCGGCTTGACCGGGTTGCTGGTCACCTTGGCCGCGAAGCTGGAGGTCGTGCACGTCACGGTGGCCACGGTGCCGAGGGTGAACGTGGCCGTCTTGCCCTTGGCCAGGCCGGCCTTCAGCACGGCCTTGACCTTGACGGCGGTTCCGCCCTTCTTGCTAATCGTCAGCACGTGGCTGGTGGAGGCGAATGCGGAGGCCATCGGCAGCACCATGACCGCTGCGGACGCGGCGGCAGCCACCGCAATAGAAAGCTTGCGCATAGATCCTGACTCCTTGTTGAACGGAACTGGTCTTCTGAGCTTGCCACGAAACGAAGCCAGCTTCCGCATATCCGGTCAATCAAATCGAATGCGCGCACGAAGTATTACCAGGCAGTAACGTCGTGGTTACCACGGGTGCGGCGGATGCGGCGAGGCTTTGGCTCAGGCGCCCGATGGAAGCAGCGGCGGCACCTGAGAAAGCAGGAGGCGCAGGTTGTCCTCCGCGGTGAGCTTGCACGCTTCGTCGACCTTCAGCCAGCGGAGCGGCGCGTCTGGAGCCTCGGCCATCGCGGCGTGCGGCGTCTGGGTCGCAAGAAGGAACCGCAGGTCGGCATGTTCATGAGCGCGCTCCGAGGGCGCCGCCGGTACCGCGACGATGACGACCTGGCGCAAGTCGGGATCCGGCCACGGCACCAGGTCTGCGAGCCCGGTCTCCTCGCGGGCTTCGCGCAGCGCGATGGACAGCGGGTCCCACTCCCCTGGGTCGCCGTGCCCGCCGACTTGAAGCCAGGCCTGCTGCCGCTTGTGCCAGCGCAGCAGTACCTCGCCACTGTCCGGGTGCACAATCAGCGCGGAGGCGGTGATGTGCAGCGGGGCCGAGCGCGACCACGGGTCGTCAGCGCGGGAGACGAACTCGCGCAGCCTGGTGAGATCGGCCTCCTCGACATCGTCGTGCGGTCGATAGCGGCCGAGCAGGTCAGCGAGCTGATGACGGTCAGCGTTCATCGGTCAGCGTTCATTGTCGGAACAAGCTCCGGGGGTCGGCGCGGCAACGACCCAGTTCAGTCTGCTTGAAAATCGCCTGCGGCACGCCAAAATGGTGGCTGCCGTTTCGGTGCGGCGCATCCCAGTTCGGCAACCCCGGCAAGTCGGCCGGGGAACCTGGGGAGCGCCAGATGAGTTATATCGTGTAGAGCACTACTGCGCCGGCGGCCTGTTAGCACCGTTAAGTACTGGCATCCACTCGCCGGGCCGGGCGGTCGCCTTCGGCGCAGTTCACAGTCGCGTAATGGTCCGGAAGCACATCGGCAACATCAGCAAGCCAGGTTGGACGTGACGACTCCAGCAGGTGAGGAGGACACATGGCCCAGTGGAGAATTCGAGTCACAGTGCCGGATGGCCCTGGCGGCCTCGAGGCTCTCGAGAGCGCGCTCGCGCAGGTGCCGGCAAACGGGGCGCAGGTAACCCCCGACGGCTCGGACTCCGCTACACAGCCAGGCGATGTCATCGTGGAGCTGCACGAGGAGTCATCACTGCCAGACCTGCTGCGCGCGCTGCACGAGATAAGCCCCCAGGTCTTCATCAGCCGGGTCGAGCCCGACGAGGCTCCATCAGCGGAACCGGCGATCCGGGTCCGCAAGATCGGGCCGCCCGTCAGCGTGAGCGGCTGACGAAGCATCAGCCTCGCAGCCTGGGCAGGAATCCGGTCCGCGCCAGCATGCCGTCCGTAAGGTAGCGGCGTGGACGATATGACGAGCAAGCTGCAGATACGCGAGGTCATCGAGCGCTGGGTGGTCTGGCGCGATGCCGGAGACTGGGACCGCTTCGCCGGAGTCTGGCATTCAGACGGCTACATGACGGCGACCTGGTTCCAGGGCAGCTTCCGCGACTTCATCGCGGTGAGCCAGCGCGGGTTCGATGCAGGCGTGCGCATCTTGCATTTCCTTGGCGGCAGTGCCATTGAGGTGCGAGGCGACCGGGCCATCGCGCAGACGAAGATGACGATCAGCCAGCGCGCCGCCGTCCACGGCGTCGAGGTGGATGTCCGCTGCACGGGCCGGTTCTACGACTTCTTCGAACGTCGCGAAGGCAGGTGGGCCATCGTGCGCAGGCAGCCGATCTACGAGCAGGACAGGATGGACCCGGTTGACCCGGCCGCCAGCGTCACGCTGGACGCCGGGCAGCTGAACAGGTTCCCCTACGGCTATCGCCATCTGGCCTACCTGCAGACCGAGCAGGGCTTCGACGTCAAGACCGGCGGCCTGCCCGAGCTGACTGGCGCCGCGGTGGAGCAGCTCTACATCGAGGGCAGCGCCTGGCTGAGCGGCTCGGCCAAGCCTGGCACGCCGTCCTAACCCTAGTTCGGCGACGTGGGTCGTGACGTTGCCGGCAAGTCGGGTCATTATGGTCAGGACCCCAGCAAAGTCTCGTCCGGCCCTTGAGGAGCTGCCCTATGTCTGAGCTCGACATGTCTGAGCTCGACTCAACCGCGCTGCAGGAAGCCGCCGTCCAGGCCGCCATGGACCGGCTCGACCTGGAGACGAAGGTGCGGATGCTGTCGGGCCAGGACATGTGGTCGCTACCCGCGGTGCCAGAGATCGGCCTGGCCTCGATCGTCATGTCCGACGGCCCGGTCGGCGTCCGCGGCGAGCGCTGGACCGCCGAGGATCCCTCGATCGGCCTGCCCAGCCCGACCGCGCTCGCCGCGAGCTGGGACCCCGAACTTGCCAGGCGGGCCGGACGGCTGCTCGGCCAGGAGGCGCATCGCAAGAACGTGCACGTCCTGCTTGCCCCGACCGTCAACCTGCATCGCAGCCCGCTGGGCGGACGGCACTTCGAGGCGTACTCCGAGGATCCGCTGCTCACCAGCGAGATCGCGGTCGGCTACGTCACCGGGGTCCAGGACCAGGGCATCGCCACGACCGTCAAGCACTTCGTCGCCAACGACTCCGAGACAGACAGGTTCAACGCCAGCTCGCAAGTCAGCGACCGCACGCTGCGCGAAATGTACCTGGCTCCCTTCGAGGCGACAGTGCTGCGGGCCGGGGCGTGGGGAGTGATGTCGGCGTACAACGCGGTCAATGGCATTTCGATGACGAACAACGGCCCGCTCCAACTCGCGCTCCTCAAGGGCGAATGGGGCTTTGACGGAGTCATCGTCTCCGACTGGATGGCGGCGCGCGACACCGTTGCCAGCGCCAACGGCGGGCTGGACATCGTGATGCCATCGATCGCCAGCCCGTGGGGCGACAAGCTGCTCGCCGCCGTCCGTGACGGGTCGGTCGCCATCGAGGTCATCGACGAGCATGTGCGGCGCCTGCTGCGGCTCGCCGCCAGGGTCGGCGCCCTCGCCGGGGCGCCGCCGTCCGTCCCCCCGGCCAGCCGCCCGGCCGGCCAGGACGGGCGTGCGCTCGCCCGCGAGATCGCGTCGCGATCCTTCGTGCTGGCAAGCAACCCCCGCGGCACGCTGCCGCTGGACGCCCCGGCCCTGTCCAGCGTCGCCCTGATCGGCCTGCTCGCCGCCGATGCCCGGGTCCTCGGCGGCGGCAGCGCAACGGTCTTCCCCGAGCACGTGGTGTCCCCGCTGGAAGGGCTGACCGCTGCGCTCCCTGACGGCGCTCGGCTCACCTTCGCCCCGGCGCCGATCCCCGGTCCAAGCTGCCGCCGGCCGCCGCCCCGC
>JASHXW010000571.1 GCA_030043395.1 Streptosporangiaceae bacterium | reverse complement strand
AGGACCGTGGCATCGGGGGCCCGGTCCTGTCCGCGGCCTCCTACTTCATGAAGTCGCCGCCCGAGCAGTACAGCGACGACGAGGCCCGCGACGCCGTGGAGAAGTTCATCCGCGGCGAGCTCGACCGCTAAGGGCAGCTGGACCGAGCCGGAGCCATCCGATGACCGGGTGGCTCCGGCTTATGGCATAGGGGCACGGGATGGCCAGGATCAGCTACGACGACCAGACCGCGGCGGCGTACCGGGCGGTCCGCGAGGTCCCGCGAGACGGGCTCGGGCACTGGCGCGAGGCGGTACGCCGCCACCTGAGCCCTGAGCCTGGCATGACCGTTGTCGATATCGGAGCGGGCACCGGCGCTTTCGCCGCAGCCTTCAGTGACTGGTTCGGCGTCAGCGTCGTCGCGGTCGAGCCGTCGCAGGCGATGCGGGCGCAGATACCCCGCCGTCCGGGCATCGAGGTCCTGGAGGGCGACGCCACTGCGGTCCCGCTGCCAGACGGCGCGGCGGACGGCGTCTGGCTGTCCCTTGTCATCCATCACATTCCTGACCTGGAAGCGGCCGCGCGCGAGATCCGCCGGGTTCTGCGCCCTGGCGCGCCCGTGCTGATTCGCCAGGGCTATCCGGGCAGGTACGACCCTGCGCGCACCTTTCCCTGGGAGTTCTTTCCCGAGACAGTTCGCAGCGTCGGCACGTTCCCCTCGCTCGAGCAGGTATGCCAGGCGTTCGGCACCGCAGGATTCCGTCGTGACGCGCTACAGCCGGTACCGGAGACCCTGGTCAGCCTCGCCGAGTTCCTCGCCCAGGCGGACGCCTTCCGACGCGCCGACACGAACATGCGCGCCCTCACCGAGGAAGAATTCACCAGGGGCAAGGAAAAGCTTCGCCGCGCGGTGCAGCAGGCAGAGAAGGCCCGGGCCTCTGATACGCGAACCAACTGGCTCGAGCTCCTGGTCCTGCGCTGAGTTTCCTGACTGATTGGACCTGCTTCACCGCAGCTAGGCTGCGTCCTCTTTCGTCCCTCTTCAAGGTCTTCACCGGAGTTCGCTCGCCGAGGAGTCGCCTGGCTGCGTATCCGGCCGTAATCTGAATCGGTGCAAGCGGGTCCGGCGGAGCAGCCAGCGCGGTCATCGTTCTTCGGCGACCTGCGCACGGTCCTGGCAGGCAGCGGCTTCCGCAAGCTCTACGCGACCCGGCTAATCTCGCAGACCGGTGACGGGATCTTCACCGCCGGCCTGGGCACCTACGTCTTCTTCAACGCCACGACGTTCCCGAACCCGGCCGCGGCGGCCGTGGCGTTCGCGGTGCTCTACCTGCCTTACTCGCTGGTAGGGCCGTTCGTCGGAGTGTTCATCGACCGCTGGTCACGCCGCCAGATCCTGCTCTGGTCAGCCCTGGTTCGGGCCGGCTTCGTGGCCGTGACGGCCACGTTCATCGCGACCGGCGAACTCAGGCTGCCGGTGTGGCTTGCGGCTCTGATCGTTCTCGGCGTGAACCGGTTCTTCCTGTCAGCGCTGTCCGCCGCGCTGCCGCACGTCGTCGAGCCCGACGAATACATCATGGCGAACTCGGTCGGCCCCACCTCAGGGACAGTGGCCAGCTTCGTGGGCGGACTGCTGGGTCTTGGGGTGCGACTGCTCACCGGCCCCGGTGCCGTGGATTCAGCGATAACGCTGCTCGCCGCCGGGGTGTGCTACCTGATCGCGGGCCTGAGCGCCACGCGGATGCCAAGGAACTCCCTCGGGCCAGATCTCAGCGCCGACGCTCACTCGGGCGGCGTGGCGGCGGAACTCGGCAGCGTCGCCGCCGACCTGGAGAGCGTGGCGGCCGGCCTGATCGCCGGCCTGCGGCACATCTGGCAGCGGCGCCATGCGCGGGCGGCGCTGACGGCCACCGGATCGCACCGGTTCCTCTATGGCATCTTGCTGCTGATGTCGATCTTGCTGTACCGGAACTACTTCTATCCAGGCAGCCACTCGAACACGGCTCTCGCGCACTTCCTGCCCGTGGTCGTGGGCTCGGCGGTCGGATACGGCCTCGCCGCGGTGATCACGCCGCTGGCGACCAGGCGAATGTCGAACGTGACGTGGATCACCGCGCTACTCGCCGCCGGCGGCGTCGTGACCACCGCGCTCGGGCTCAGCTTCGGCCAGGTCGAGTTCGTGGCGATCGGCTTCGCTCTCGGTGTCGTCGCGCAGGGGATCGCGATCAGCACCACCACGATCTTGCAGCGGGAGATCCAGGACGACTTCCGTGGCAGGGTGTTCTCGGTGAACGACATGGTCTACAACGCCACGTTCGTCCTGGGAGCCGCGATCAGCGCGGCATTCATGCCACTGAGTGGTCACTCTGTCCCGGCGCTGCTCGTCGTGGGAGGCGGCTACGTCGTGGCCTCGGCCGTGTACCGGATGATGGCCGGTCAGTCCTCCCCCGGCGATGCGTCACCGGCTGGCGCGCCTTCGGCGGCCGCGGACGTCCCGCCTGCCACCAAGCCAGCCTGACGAGCCCAGCGCAGCAGTTCCTGAACTGCCCGGTCATGACCGAGCGGGCCATGGTCGAGGCGTAGCTCGAGCAAGTGCTTGTACGCCCGCCCGACCAGCGGCCCAGGCGGGATGCCGAGCAGCTGCATGATCTCATTGCCGTCCAGGTCAGGACGGATCCGCGAGATCTCCTCCTGCTCGGCGAGCACCGCGATCCGCTCCTCAAGCGCGTCATAGCTGCTGGCCAGGCGCTGGGCCTTGGCCTTATTCCGGGTGGTGCAGTCGGCCCTGGTCAGCGCGTGCAACCTGGGGAGCAGCGGACCGGCATCGGTGACGTACCGGCGAACTGCTGAGTCGGTCCACTCGCCGGTGCCGTAGCCGTGAAAACGCAGGTGCAGGCCGATCAGGTCGGCAACGTCTGCCGTCACGTCGCCGGGAAAGCGCAGCTTGGCCAGCCTGGCGCGGGCGAGCTTCGCGCCAACCGCGTCGTGGTGGTGGAACGCGACCCGGCCGCCGGGCAGCAGTGACCTGGTCCTCGGCTTGCCGATGTCATGCAGGAGGGCGGCTAGCCGCAGGCGCAGGTCACGCTCCAGGCCGTAGCGCTCTTCCAGGACGATGGCCTGGTCGAGCACCGTGAGCGAATGGCGGTAGACGTCCTTGTGCCGGTGATGCTCGTCGACCTCGAGGCGGAGCCTGGGGACCTCGGGCAGGATCTGATCGGCCACGCCGGTCGTGACAAGCAAGTCGATCCCGGCTGACGGGCCGCCTGGGCGGCTGGCGAGCAGCAGCTTGGTCAGCTCGACGCAGACTCGCTCGGCGGAGACGATCTCCAGCCTGGGCGCAAGGTCGGACATCGCCTGCCGCACCTCGGGCACGGGCGTGAGGCCGAGCTCGGCGAAGAACCTTGCCGCGCGCAGGATTCGCAGCGGGTCGTCGCTGAATGAGTCCTCCGGCCTCCCCGGCGTGCGCAGCAGCTTGTCGCCAAGATCCGCCATGCCGCCGAACGGGTCGACCAGGTCGAACCGGGGCAGCGTGGCCGCCATGGCATTCACGGTGAAGTCGCGCCTGGACAAGTCATCGACCAGCGAGGTCCCGTACTCCACGGCTGGCTTGCGCGAGGCACGGTCGTAGCTCTCGCTGCGGTACGTCGTGATCTCCACGTGGGTGTCACCCTTGCGCAGGCCAACCGTCCCGAAGGCGATCCCAACCTGCCAGACGGCATC
>JASHXW010000570.1 GCA_030043395.1 Streptosporangiaceae bacterium | reverse complement strand
TGTGAGGACGCCATGAGCGACGCATCGGCGAGTAGCGCACCGGCCGGCAGGCAGGCTTCCGGCGTCACCGGCGAGTTCAGCTGGCCGGCGGTCCCGCTGCGCCGCAAGGTCGGCAACTGGGTGTTCTGGGCCCTGTGCTTCCTTGCCCTGGCGATCGTGATCGTCCCGACCGTGTGGCTGGCTGGCGGGATCATCTTCCGCGCTGTGCCGCACTTCTCGTTCAGCGTGTTCACCACCAAGACGGTGGGCGACACGGGCGGGCTGCAGCAGGCGATACTCGGCACCCTCGTGATCACCGTCGGCGTGCTGGTCGTGGCCGGCACGATCAGCGTCCTGACCGGCGTCTACCTCGCCGAGTACGCGGTCGGCCGGCACAAGGGCGTCCTGCGCTCCGGGTACGAGGTGCTTTCGGGCATCCCGTCGGTCGTGCTCGGGTACGTCGCCTACGTGACCCTGGTGGTCGGGTTCTTCCACTGGGGATTCGGCCTGCTTCCCGCCGTGATCGTGCTGTCGGTCATCGCGATCCCGTACATCGCGAAGGCGACCGAGACCGCCCTTGCCCAGGTGCCGACTAACTACCGGGAGGGCGCCGAGGCGCTGGGCCTGCGATCGGGCTGGACGCTGCGCAAGATCGTGCTCAAGACCGCGCTGCCGGGGATCGTCACCGGCCTGCTGGTCGCGACCGCGATCACGGTCGGCGAGACCGCTCCGTTGCTGTTCACGGCTGGCTGGTCGGACTTCAACCCGACGGCGCACCTGACTAACGCGCCGATCGGTTACCTGACCTATCCGATCTGGTCCTTCTACCAGTACGGTCCCGCATCGCAGCATCTGTCCTACGACTCGGCCTTCCTGCTGCTGATGCTCGTCCTGATCCTCATCCTGGCCGGACGGGTGATCATCTGGCGATCGCGGCGGCATGCCGACCGATGAGAACTTGTCGCCAATTCGCTGAAATGCGTTGCCGGACGCATTACCTGGAGTTCAGCTTCCGGATACCTCAGATGCCTAGAACATATACAACACGCCAGCCGACCGCTGGCAGGAGGATTTAGCGGAAGGCGGGTTCCCGTGGCATACCCAGGCGACGACAGGCCTGACGTCGCCGGCGTGCTCGCGGACAGGCTTGCCGCTGCGCTCGTCCACCATGAGCCGGGCTGGCGGCTGCCAAGGCCGAGTGCGCTCGCCCGCCGCTACGACGTGCGGCCGGCCCAGGTAGAGGCCGCTGTCAAGGAACTCGCCGCCAGGCACCTGATCCGCCAGCTTCCTGACGGGCAGCTTTACCGCGCGAGCCCCGCCGAATTCCTGGTCCCCATCCAGGGCGTGCGGAGGCTCGGGGCGCACGTGGATCCCATGGGCAGCGACGTCACCTGCCGGAGCCGCAAGGTCACCTGGCGCCGCGCTCCCGAGGACATCGGCTGGGCGCTGGGCATCGCGCCGACGGCCATGGTCTGCACGGTGAAGTGCCACTGGGTCATCAACGCGGATCCCGCCGCGATCTCGACCACCTACCTGACCGAGCAGGCGGCCGGGCAACTTGGCGAGATCAACGGCGGAGGCGGCGCCATGGTGGCTGACTTGCTCATGGCGAGCCCCGTGCATGCCGCCGACGATCCGTCACCGCTTGGCGTGCCGGCCGCCCTGCACCTGGAGATGCAGCCGCCGCCTTCGTCGGTCGCCAGGGGCCTGCGCCTGGGCGCCGGCCAGCCGGCGGTGCTGGTGACCGTGCGATTCGACGTCCCCGGCTCCGGCCAGCCGGTCGCGCTGACCGTGGCCGCCCTGCGAGCGGACCTGTTCCGGATAGTCGTCGACCTTGCCGACAGCTCGGCGCCGTTGCGGACCGTCGTCCTCGCCGACGCGCTGTCCGACGACCCGGTGCAGGACGAGGACGCGCTCGAAGAGTGGACCGCGATGGGAAAGCCGGCGGTCGGGCAGTAGCGCAGCGGAAGGCAGCCTCGCACGGCTATCTTGATGCAGCATGTGGCCCGATCGACTGGACATGCGGCGAGCGCCTTGGCGACCGGCGTCATCGGCACGTGGCTTATCGGCACGTGACTTGTCTGCTGCCGCGGCCATCGTCGCCATCCTGCTGCAGCTCGCGGTCGCTCAGCTGACGCTCGGCCTCGTCATCTTCTTACTGGCCGTCAACAGGCTGGGCCGCTGGCATCCGCTCTGGCTCGCCTGGCCCGCCGTCGCCGGCGTGATCTGGACGCTCAGCCTCGGAATCCGGCCGTCGGTCGCCGGTTACGCGGCCATCGCGGCCGCGCTGGAGCGGCACTTGACCGCGGGCGAACCGCTCGTGCGCCGACTGGCAAGCCTGCCGGTCCTGCTCTCGAACTGGCGTGACTGGCTTCCTTCCCAGCTTCCGCTCGCGCTCATGGCGGCGTCGGCGCAGGTACTCATGTTCGTCTGGCTTGAGCGGGTCGGTGGTCCGAAGGGTGAAGGCGGCCAGAGGTGGCCTGGTGGTTCACGGCGACCTGCAGCGGACTACCGATCCGGCCTGCTGGTCGTGGCCCGGCGCGGCTACCTGGTCATGTCGCTGCGCCGAGGCGAGGTAGCCACGTGGGACGGCGCCTGCATCGGACTTGCTCCCCGCACTGCGCGCCGCGTGTCGGTCTCCTGGCAGGAAGCGCAGGGTGGCGTGCTCTGCACTGGCCAGGACGCAGCGGCGGTAACGCGGACAGCACTCGCGCTGGCGGTAGCCGCCATCGCGCACCGTAAGTCCGTCCTCATCGTCGACGTAGCGTCGCTCGGCGACGAACGGGCCGGACAACTCGTGCCCCCAGCGCAGCGAGGGGAGTCGGCCCGGCTCCTGGAGTCACGCATCGTGCTGGCCTGCTCGCAGTGCGGAGCGCCGCTCCGGCTAATAGGGGGCGCTCGCGGTTTTGAGAAGCTCCCCGCCATGATCCCGGACGCCTGCACCCGCTTGGCAGGTGCAGCCGTCCGCCCTGATCGCGAGTGGCCTGCCGACGCCTTGACAGGCCGGGGTGTTGTATTGCATTCGCTAGGTCGGCGTAACAGGGGCACTGCAGAGTTAGCTGTCTCGGGTCTAGTCCGGATTCTCGGCGACCATTCCCCGTTACTCGGGCCGACCGATTGCCTGGTCTGGATCAATGGATGCGAGGCCATCGAGCAAGGCCAGCTTGCTCGACTTTGCGAGCTGGGAGCCTCGGCAGGCGCAGCCGTCGTGCTCAGCACGACGGACGGCACTCTCGCGGCTGACCTGACGACGCGCCTGAACGTGACGCTTATTCGCGGCGGCCCGCCAGATGCGAGGCCGGCCAGTCCGTACTCGTTCGACCCGGACGCCCTCGGCCGGGACTCTCTCGGCTCGCAGTCGTTTGGCCCGAACTCGCTTGACTCGGGCACGGTCGAGCCGGGCACGGTCCTCGTGCGGGTTCGGCGGCCGAACAGCCGGGCTGAGATTGCACGGGCGGCGTGGTGAGCGCGGCAGAGCGCGGAGTCTGCCTGGGCTGGCGACTCGCTGGGCCGTCAACCGAGCCGGAACCGCCGCCCGCCAGGCCCGCCGCCATCAGGTCGCCAGAGCTCGATCCTGGCTGGACTCGCGCGCAGCGCCGGCTCTGCCTGGTCCTGACTCGCCCAGCCAGGCTCGGCGCCATGGCATTCCTTGCGATGGCGATCCTGCTGGTCAGCGCATGGCCGGCTGGCCTGATCGATTCCGCGGCCGATCGTGTTGCAACCGGGCTCGGGGCCTCGATGGCCCTGGCCGGCGCGGCATGGTGCGCCATCGTCGTGATGCGGGGCTCACGTCGCACGGCCAGAGTGGTCGCCGCCGAGCGCGAGCGGCTAGCCGCCGTCCGCGCCGCGCTGGCAGGCAGCCTCGCTTCCGCCCAGCGTGACCACGCCGCCGGCTACCGCGCCTGGCAGCGGCGCCAGCAGGTACTTGACCGGCAGCCGTCCTGGTACGCCGTCGAGCTGCCCGCCCAGATCGACCGGGTTGATATCGCCGGCGGCGTTCTCGCCGGATGGTCGGCGGCCCTGGTGACGATCGCCGCTCCGTTGCTGACCGCCGGCGGCGAGGTGACCGTCCTGGACCTGACCGAAGGGTGCGCCGCAGCCGACCTGATCGGCCTGGCTCGCCGGTCCGGCATCCGGCCGCTCGTCTGGGTGCTGCCTGACGACCTTCCTGAGCTCGACCTAGGGGCCGGGCTGAGCGGGCCGGAGCTCGCTGACGTGCTCGCTCTCGCTGCGAGCGCTGCCGCGCAGGCCGATAATTCCGGTGCGCGGCTGGCCGAGCCGGTCGCCGACCCCGCCACCGACTGCGCGCTACTAGAGCGCGTGCTCGCCGCGCTGCCGCCCGATCCGCTGATCGCCCAGGTGACTGCCGCGCTACGGGTGCTGGCCGACGTCGGCGACCACGGGGCGGATCTGCGCTCCGGGCTGGTCACTGCCGGGCAGCTTGAGCAACTCGGCCGGATGTTCGGGCGCAGCGCCAGCGAGCGGATCGTGCTGGAGCGGGCGTTCCTGCTCGAGGCCAGGTTACGGCGGCTGGACTGGCTGGGCGCCGCGCGTCAGCCGACGCCGTCGACCAGGCTGCGCGTGGCAGCGCTGGACCGCGGCGCGGGCGTCATCGGCAACCGGATGATCGGCACCTACCTGGTCTCCGTCGCGACCCACATGCTGCGACAGGCGCCGCCAGCCGAGCCGTGGGCGCACGCGCTTTTCCTGCTCGGAGCCGAACGCCTCGGCGGCGATGTTCTTGACCGGCTAACAGATGCCTGCGCGATCTCGCGCACTGGCCTGGTGCTCGCATTCCGGTCCGTTCCCGCCGCAGTGCGGGAAAGGCTCGGCACTGGCCACGCGGCGATTGCGTTCATGCGTATAGGTAACGGCGACCAAGCGCGGGCGGCCAGCGAGCTCATCGGGGCCGAGCATCGCCTCGTGCTCGGTCAGCTCACCGAGACGGTCGGCGCGTCGGTCACCGGCACCTGGGGTGACTCCTACACCAGCACGATCGGGACGGCCATCTCGGCTACCGGGGCGTACGCCGCGAACACCAGCGCGGGAGGCAGCCGCGGCCGGGGGCAGCACCGGGCGCTCGCACCGTTCGGAGACTTCAGCAGGTCTTCGAGCCGGGACTACAGCACATCGGCGGGTGAGTCGGCCTCTGCCTCCCTTACCGAGGGCATCAGCGCCGGAACGTCGTGGGGCGTCAGCCTGTCCAAGGCCGTCGGCGAGAGCTCATCGCTCGGCCGGACTTCCCAGCGTTCCAGGGAGCTCCTGGTGGAGCCGGACGAGCTGCAGCGGCTCCCGGTCACCGCGATGATCGTCAGCTACCCCGCACGCGACGGCCGCAGCGTGGTACTGGCCGATGCCAACCCGGCGATCGGCGTCATGGCAGACTCATGAAGGTGCAGCGACGATTCAGCCAGGTCGACGTCTTCAGCCCTGAGCCATTCTGCGGCAACCCGGTCGCGGTCGTGCACGACGCCGAAGGCCTCACGACAGAGCAGATGCAGCTCCTGGCGCGCTGGACGAACCTGTCGGAGACCACGTTCCTCCTGCCGCCGGATGCCCCGGGCGCCGACTATCAGCTGCGGATCTTCACCACCGACGTCGAGCTGCCATTTGCCGGGCACCCGACACTCGGTAGCTGCCACGCCTGGCTGAGCGCCGGGAACTCTCCGGCCAGGCCAGGTGAGATCGTCCAGCAATGCGC
>JASHXW010000569.1 GCA_030043395.1 Streptosporangiaceae bacterium | reverse complement strand
TGAGCAGGTACTGCGCCACGGGCGTGGCGAA
Source organism: Streptosporangiaceae bacterium (assembly GCA_030043395.1). The sequence continues at coordinate 2,713 of JASHXW010000569.1, read as the reverse complement.
CACGGCGATCACGGTCTTGTCCGACGCCGGCAGGGGTGCGGCGCCGTGCGCCACGTCGCAGGCGGCGTCGTGCTCGCCTTCGCCGTGCACATGCTCGTGACCGTGGTGGTGCTCGTGCTGGAGGTGCTCGTGCTGGTGGTGCTCGTGCTCGTGGTGCTCGTGCTCCTGCTCGCTGGTCATAGCTCGAAGCTTGCCACGGCCTCGCGGCAGATGTCACCAGCCAGCGGGCCTGCCGGCGCTTCAGGAGTCGAGCAGCTGGCGCACCGCCTCGCCGAGCGGGTCCATCCTGGCTCGCGCGGCCCTCCTGGCCTCGTCCAGCCGGCCAGCTATCACCGGCTCGACGACCTCCAGGTATGCCTTGATCTTCGGCTCGGTGCCGCTTGGCCTGATCACGACCCTGGCACCGCGCAGCCGGTACCTCAGCACGTCTGCCGACGGCAGGTCAGCGGTGCCGCCGGTCAGGTCGGAGGTCGCGATGATCGGCTGGCCAGCCAGATCCTGCGGTGCTGCGACCCGGAGCGCTGACATGACGTGCACCGGCGTGTCCGTCAACACCGTGATCTGCTCGGTCAGGTGCACGCCGTGCGCCACCTCCAGCGCATCGTAGGCCTCGAGCAGCGACTCACCGCCCGACCTTGCCCGGGCCGCGAGGCTGAGCACGGCCAGGGCTGCCCCGATGCCGTCCTTGTCCCTGACCACCGAGCCGACGGAATAGCCGAGCGCTTCCTCGTACCCGAAGACGAACCGGCAATCCGGGCGCAGGTCACCCGCCCGCGCGATCCACTTGAAGCCGGTCAGCGTCTCGGCGTAACTCGCGCCCGCGGCTGCGGCGATGCTGGCCAGCATGGTGGCCGAGACGATCGTGCTCGCGACGAGCGGCTTGAGGTCGTCGCCGCTCGCGGCGTGCTTGCCGAGCAGGTACGCGCCGAGCAGGGCCCCGACCTGGTCACCGGTGAGCGTGCGCCAGCCACCTGGTACCCGCTCGTCGGGCACGACTACCGCAAGCCGGTCCCCGTCCGGGTCGTTGGCCAGCACGAGATCAGCGCCGGAGCGCCTGGCCTGCGCGATCGCCAGGTCGAGGGTGCCAGGCTCCTCGGGGTTGGGGTAGGAGACGGTGCGAAAGTCCGGGTCGGGCTCGAACTGGGTCTCCACCACGTCGGGCGGCGGGAAGCCGGCCTGCTCGAACGCCCGCAGCGCAAGGCGGCCAGCCACGCCGTGCAGCGGCGTGTAGATGTACCGCAGCCAGGCCGCCCCCTTGGGCGCCTGAGAAGCCGTGCAGATGGCCCGCAAGTAGGCGTCGGTCACGTCGTCACTGGCGCGGGCGATGAGCGGGTCAGCAAGGTTCGCTACCCGTATCCCGGACAGCGGGCCAAGCGCCTTGATCGCCGCCTCGATCTCCAGGTCCGCGGGCGGCACGATCTGGGCGCCGTCCCGGAGGTAGAGCTTGTAGCCGTTGTCGGCGGGCGGATTGTGGCTCGCGGTGATCATGATGCCGGCCGCCGCGCCGAGGTACTTGACGGCGAACGCGAGCAGGGGGGTTGGCTGCCGTGGGGGGAGCAGGTGCACGGCGATGCCCGCCCCGGCCAGAACCCTGGCTGCTTCCTGCGCGAACTCCTCGGACCTGTGCCGTGCGTCGCAGCCGATCACCACGCCGGACTGCGATGCCTGCGGATCCACGTAGAGCAGCCAGCCGGCCAGCGCGGCGGTTGTGCCGCGGACCACGGCCCGGTTCATCCGGTTGGGGCCGGCCGCGACCACGCCGCGCAAGCCCGCGGTGCCGAACTCAAGCCGGCCAGCGAAGCGATCGGCCAGCTCGGCAGCTGCCGCCGGATCTTGCTGAGCCGCGTGCAGCAGCCTGGACAGCTCGGCCCGGTCGCCCTCGTCCGGGTCGTCGGCGATCCAGGCGGTGACCTGGTCCTGCAGGTCGTCGCTGATCATCGCGGCTGCTCCGGCTGGTTAGCCGGCGAGCCGGTTGTCGTGATGCCTGGCAGGATCTGCGCGAGCAGTGCGCCAACCCGGCTCGCGGACTCCTTTCCTGCTTGAACAACATCCGCATGGTCAAGGCCGCTGGCTGACAGGCCGGCCGCGGGGTTGGTGACAAGCGAGATCCCGAGCACCTCGACGCCGAGATGGCGGGCAGCGATCGCCTCAAGGACCGTCGACATGCCGACGAGATCGGCGCCGGCGGTGGCGAGCATCCTGATCTCGGCTGGTGTCTCGTAATGCGGCCCGGGCAAGCCGGCGTAGACGCCCTCGGCCAGGCTCGGGTCGGCCTGCCTCGCCAGCGCCCGCAGCCGTGGCGAGTAGGCATCGCTCAGGTCGACGAACCTGGACCCGTAGCCGGACGGCGGCTCGGGCCCGGCGAGCGGAGACCTCCCGGTCAGGTTGAGATGATCGCTGATCAGCACCGGCTGGCCGACCTGGTAGCCAGGGTTGATCCCGCCAGCGGCGTTGGTCAGCACGATCACGGTGCAGCCGGCGGCCGCGGCAGTGCGGACCCCATGCACCACCGAGTCGGGCGGATGCCCTTCGTACAGGTGCGTGCGGCCCAGGAAGACCAGCACCCGCAGCGATCCGATCTGCAGCGAGCGGACGAGCGGGACATGGCCGGGAACGCTTGGCTGCGGGAAGCCGCCGAGGTCCGCGAGTGCTATCTCGGCGGATGGGGGGCCGATCGCGTCGGCGGCCGGCGCCCAGCCCGAGCCGAGCACGA
>JASHXW010000051.1 GCA_030043395.1 Streptosporangiaceae bacterium | reverse complement strand
GGCGACCCGTCGATCTGCGAGATCTACGTCGTCGAGGGCGACTCGGCGGGCGGCTCGGCCAAGGGCGGCCGGGACCCGTTCTTCCAGGCCATCTTGCCGATCCGGGGCAAGATCCTGAACGTCGAGAAGGCCAGGATCGACCGGGTACTGCGGAACACCGAGGTCCAGGCGATGATCACCGCGCTGGGCACCGGCATCCACGACGAGTTCGACATCTCCAAGCTGCGGTATCACAAGATCATCCTGATGGCGGACGCCGACGTCGACGGCCAGCACATCACGACCCTGCTGCTGACGCTGCTGTTCAGGTTCATGAAGCCGCTCGTCGAGGCCGGCCACGTGTACCTGGCCCAGCCGCCGCTGTACAAGATCAAGTGGGAGGGGCGCAACGTCCCGCCCGGGTACGCCTACTCGGACAAGGAGCGGGACGCGGTGATCGAGGCCGGGATCGCCGAAGGTCGCAAAGACCCCAGGCCGCGCGACGGGGTGCAGCGCTACAAGGGCCTCGGCGAGATGAACGCCAACGAGCTGTGGGACACCACGATGGACCCGGCCAGGCGGGTGCTGCGGCTGATCACGCTGGACGACGCCGCTCAGGCCGACGAGCTCTTCAGCGTCCTGATGGGCGAGGACGTCGAGGCCAGGCGCGCATTCATCCAGCGAAACGCGAAGGATGTCCGCTTCCTGGACATCTAGCTGCCGGGAAGGCGACCAGCCTGCGCTGGTTGTTAATGATCGTGGTTCGTTGGCTGCCCCAGACGGCGAGCCGGAGCCCGCGGTCATGATGAAGGAGAGAGACTCACATGAGCGTGGACACGCCGCAGGCGCCGCCGGAGGAGCCAGGCGGGCGGCTGGAGCCGGTCGACATCCAGGTCGAGATGCAGCGCAGCTACATCGACTACGCGATGTCGGTCATCGTCGGCCGGGCACTGCCGGACGTGCGGGACGGCCTGAAGCCGGTGCACGTCCGCGTGCTGTACGCGATGTACGACGGCGGGTACCGGCCCGACCGCGGCTTCTCCAAGTGCTCGCGCGTCGTCGGCGACGTCATGGGCCAGTACCACCCGCACGGCGACTCGGCTATCTACGACGCGCTGGTCCGGCTCGCGCAGACGTGGTCGATGCGCATGCCGCTGGTCGACGGGCAGGGCAACTTCGGCTCGCCAGGCAACGACCCGCCCGCCGCGATGCGGTACACCGAGTGCCGCCTCGCCCCGCTGGCGATGGAGATGCTGCGGGACATCGACAAGGAGACCGTCGACTTCCGGCCGAACTACGACGGGCGCTCCGCCGAGCCCATCGTGCTGCCGGCCAGGTTCCCCAATCTGCTCATCAACGGCTCCGAGGGCATCGCGGTCGGCATGGCCACCAAGATCCCGCCGCACAACCTGCGCGAGGTCGCCGACGGCGTCCAGTGGTACCTGGAGAACTTCGACGCCAGCGACGAGGACCTGCTCCAGGCCCTCATGCAGCGGATCAAGGGCCCGGACTTCCCTACCTACGGGCAGATCGTCGGGCGGCGCGGCATCGTGGACGCCTACAAGACGGGCCGCGGCTCGATCACCATGCGCGCTGTCGTCGACGTCGAAGAGGATCGCAGAGGCCGCACCTGCCTGGTCGTCACGCAGCTTCCCTACCAGGTCAACCCGGATAACCTCGCGCTGAAGATCGACGAGCTCGCCAAGGACGGGCGAATCGCCGGGATCTCCGAAGTGCGTGACGAGAGCAGTGGCCGTACCGGTCAGCGGCTGATCATCGTGCTCAAGCGCGATGCCGTCGCGAAGGTCGTGCTGAACAACCTCTACAAGCACACGCAACTGCAGGAGACGTTCGGCGCCAACATGCTGGCCCTGGTTGACGGGGTGCCGCGGACGCTGCGGCTGGACCAGTTCATCAGGCACTGGGTCACCCACCAGATCGAGGTGATCGTCAGGCGCACCAGCTACCTGCTGCGCAAGGCCAGGGAGCGCGCGCACATCTTGAGCGCGCTGCTGAAGGCGATCGACCAGATCGATGCCGTCATCGCGCTGATCCGGGCAAGCGAGTCGGCCGCGGCCGCCCAGCAGGGGCTGATGGAGCTGCTGGAGATCGACGAGATCCAGGCTCGCGCCATCCTCGACATGCAGCTGCGCAGGCTAGCCGCGCTCGAGCGCCAGCAGCTCACCGACGAGTACAACGAGCTGATGGAGCAGATCGCCGACTACGAGTCGATCCTCGCCTCACCGGAGCGCCAGCGCGAGATCATCGGCACCGAACTCGCCGAGATCGCGGCCAAGTACGGCAACGACCGGCGGACCGAGCTCGTCGCCTACGACGGCGAGGTCTCCATGGCCGACCTCATCGCCGAAGAGGACGTGGTGGTCACGATCACCCGTGGCGGTTACGCCAAGCGGACCAAGACCGGCATGTACCGGGCTCAGCGCCGCGGCGGCAAGGGCGTCAGGGGCGCGCAGCTGCGTACCGACGACATCGTCGAGCACTTCTTCGTCACCTCGACGCATCACTGGATCCTGTTCTTCACCAATAAGGGCCGGGTGTACCGGGCGAAGGCCTACGAGCTGCCCGAAGCAGCGCGCGACGCTCGCGGGCAGCACGTGGCGAACCTGCTGGCGTTCCAGCCCGACGAGCGCATCGCGGAGGTGCTGGCGCTGCGCGACTACGAGGTCGCGCCGTACCTGGTGCTCGCGACCGCTGGCGGCCTGGTGAAGAAGTCCAGGCTGGTCGACTTCGACTCCCCCAGGGCCGGCGGCATCATCGCGATCAACCTGCGCGGGGACGACGAGGTGATCGGTGCCAGGCTGGTCTCCCCTGACCAGGACCTGCTGCTGGTCAGCCGTCACGCGCAGGCGATCAGGTTCCACGCGAGCGACGACGTCCTGCGGCCGATGGGCCGCGCCACGTCGGGCGTCATCGGGATGCGCTTCACGAACGGCGACCAGTTGCTGGGCATGCACGTGGTCGAGGTCGGTTCCACAGCCGACGTGCTTGTGGCGACCAGTGGCGGTTATGCCAAGCGGACGCCAGCCGATGACTACCCGGTCAAGGGCCGTGGCGGTCTCGGCGTGGTGACGGCGCGGATCGTCGAGGCTCGCGGTGAGCTGATCGGGGCCCTGATGGTCGCGCCGGACGACGAGGTGTTCGCGATCACCTCGGCAGGCGGGGTGATCCGGACTGCCGCTTCCGGGGTCAAGCTGTCAGGCCGCCAGACCATGGGCGTCAGGCTGGTGAACCTCGCGACGGGTCAGACCCTCGTGGCGATTGCCCGCAATGCGGAGCAGGCGGAGGAGGAGCTAGAGGAGCTGGCATCAGCAGAAGTTGAGCTGGAGGACCTCGACGAGTCGGACGCGGGCAACGGCGGACGCCATTCGGCGGCCGAGGATTCGGTTGCCGAAGATTCCGCCATCGAGGATTCGGCCGAAGAAGATGATCACGATTCCTCTGACGACTCCGGCGAGTCATGAAAATGACGAGTAGCGCAGGCCAGTGGCACGGTCAGGTAACGTTGTGCCCCCCGGCAACTATCTGCCGCACTGGCACGTCTCACTGAGTATCGCGATTGTGACGATCCGGTTATCACGACCCAGGCACCGCTGCTGGCGGATAAGGTCGTTGCTAGCACTTTCTCTGGAGGACGGGTGGACAAGCAGGCAGAGCCAGTAGCAGATCTGGCCGATGAGGCGGGCAGCGCTACTGCGGACCTGGACTCGACCGCCTCCGATCTCGATACCACTACGCGCAAAGCAAGCAAGCCTAAGACCGATGCCGACGGCGCTAAGCCTGCTGCTGGTGGTAGCTCCAACGGCAAGGATTCTTCGTCTGCCTCTGCGGCGGGGTCGGTGCCCGCGTCGGACGCGGCCGAGAGCGCTCAGGAACCGGCTGCGGCGAATTCCGAGTCTGCTTCGCCGGCCACCCCCTCCGGCGGTGCGCGGTCGTCGCGGTATAGCGCGACGAGCGTGACGCGGCCGCATAACAGGGTGCCCGCCCCGTCGAAGGCTGCTGATCCAGCGAGTTCCGCAGATGCGGCCGAGGCCGTGGACACGGTGAAGGCTGAGGACGCTGGCAAGTCCGCGGACACCACGCCGGACGCGAAAGCGGCGAAGCCTGCGGAGACTGCGCGGTTGGACGACGTGTTCAAGCCCGCGAACACCCTGAAGGCGACCGACGCAGCCAAGCCGGCCGAGCCCAAGCTCTCCGACGTCAAGCCTGCGAAGCCAGATGAAACCGGGCTGACAAGGCCGGACGGGCTGAAGCACGACTCGAGTTCCAAGAACGAGCCGGGCACGAAGACTCCCGGCAGCGGATCTGAGGCGGCGACAGCTGCCGCTGCTGCCATGGAGCACGAGCTGAAGGGCGCGGGATTCACCAGCTCGGGGTCCACGTGGTCGGGCACGATGGGCAGCGCATCTTCGTCGGGATCAAGCGCATCCGGCGCCTCGGGCGTCACGGGTTCCTCTGCGAGTCCAGCGGCGCCCCTCGGCTCGAGCGCGTCCGAGAGCCTTTCCAGCTATTCATCGCCGAGCTGGACTGCGGCCAGGTCGGGCTCTGCCCCGGAGCCCGTTGCGTCGCCGTCAGGGCTTACTGCGTCCGGGCCGTTCTCCGCGGGCGCATCGGACTGGACGTCCTCGGCGCCTGGTTCCTCGGGGCCTGGTTCCTCGGCACAGAGCCCTGTCGGCTCCGAGCCGCCGCCATGGGCACCGTCAGCTGCCAGCACCTACGCGCCACGGCCAGCGACTTCAGATCAGCCTTCCTATTCGAGCGCTTCGGCACCAAATGAAGAAACCTCTCCCGATATCGCGGCTGCACTGATAGCGACTCCCCCAATTCCGGATCAAGATTCCGCACCGAAATCGCAGGTGGGCTTGTCATCGCCGGTGCTATCAGATGACCTTAAAGCCAGGATAACGGCGCCATTCGCGGCGGTAGCCAGGGGGCTGAAGTCGTCGACGCCAGCAAAACCGGGAAGCACCAGCGGCAATGGCAGTCCAGTGAGCGCGAGGACCAGGTCGGCAACGTTGGCTCCGCCCTCGCCCCGGCCAGTGGCCCAGCCCACCAGGCAGGACACCGCACAGGCTCGCGATGCTCAGCTCGTGGTGTCGAGAATCGACCCTTGGTCGGTACTCAAGTTCAGCTTCATCATCTCGCTCGTCGGCTTTGTCGTGCTACTCGTAGCTGTGGGCGTCTTCTATTACTTGCTGCGGGATCTCGGCGTATTCAACAGCGTCGAGCACACAGTTCACCTCGTGACATCATCTAAGGGAAATGCCGGTAGTAATGCGGCGAGCTGGTTCTCCGCTGGAACGGTACTCGGCTACACGGCGATCGCTGGCTTGATCGACGTGGTCCTGATCACTGCGCTATCCACCTTCGGCGCCGCGATCTATAACTTGGTCACGAGGATCACCGGCGGCATCGAAGTGACGCTGCAGGAGTCCGACTAAAGCAGTCAACCAGTTGGGCGGGATCAGTGCCGGTGCGGTAACCTAACTCGGCACGCCCACTGAACTGGGTGCGCAACCCCTAGATGGGCGCTGAACCTGCGCAGCCAGGGACCCGCAGGCGGGTCAAGGCAAGGCAGCAGCGCGACCTAGGGCCTGTAGCTCAGGCGGTTAGAGCGCTTCCCTGATAAGGAAGAGGTCCGAGGTTCAAGTCCTCGCAGGCCCACCCATGTGATGTCGCAAGACATCGGAATGACCCCGAACCCTTGATCAGGGTTCGGGGTTTTTGCGTTTGCGGGGCGTCCCGGGCGGGGGTCCGGGCGGGCGGCCGGTGGGCTGGTAGTCGCGGCTGGGGTCGAGGGTGAGCTCGCGGAGGAGCTCGCCGGTGGCGGCGTTGATGATCCGGATGCGCAGGCCGGCGATGAGCATGCGGACGGGGGTTCTGGCGTGCTCGGCGCCGACGCCGATGTGGTGCAGGCGGCCGTGGTGGCGCAGGGTGAGCTTGCCGTTCTTGCCCGGTGCGGTCGGTGCGGACCCGGAAGTTGGCGTCGGGTGGCTGGCTGGCGGGGGTGGCTCGCCAGCAGGCGACGATCCGGGTGAGCAGCCTTCGCCGACGAACGGGACACTCCCAAGCAACTCGCTCCCCTTAGAGCAGGACGGACTCGGCGCGCGCTGGACACCCACTGGCTGCCAGTCCAGTGCTCAGCCAGCGTCCCCCTTGGAGGGCCTGGAGGACCATCTCAACGGCATCCCGCTCGAAGACCTCGTCGCGCAAGGATTTCGTGGCATTGAGGGCTAGGAATACCGGCTCAGCTAGCTCGGTCGGCTCAGTCCAGCGGTTTCATGAACGACCACAGATGGCCCTCGGCATCGTGTGCGCTGTAGACCCGGTAGCCGTAGGACTGGTCGATGGGTTCTTGTACCACTGCCGCTCCCTCGGCGGTCGCGCGCTGGCAGTGTGCGTCGACGTCATCGACCATCACGGCCACGGCGGCAGTCGATGCGCCCACCGATTCAGGGGACCTGAGCTGGTACCCGTCGTTCTGCTCGCCGTGCAGCCAGATCACGCCGTCGCCAGCCTGAAGTTCCGCATGCACAGCGTTGCCATTGTCGTCGCGGTCGATCCGGCCCGCGCCCAAGCCGAAGACCCGGACCAGCCAGTCGTGAGCGGCCGCAATGTCGCGGTAGACCAGCAGGGTGATGCGGGCGTGCGCGGCGGTGTCGAGCATGGTCATCTCCTCCACAGT
>JASHXW010000568.1 GCA_030043395.1 Streptosporangiaceae bacterium | reverse complement strand
ACGACCAGGATCAGCCAGCGCCGGTCATCTGGTGCCGCAGGACTGTCAGCGGTCACCGGCGACGTCGCGGAAGACATGAACCCCATCCTGCTCGCCCGCGTACGGCTGCTTCAGGCCACCCAGCGCTCAGAGCCGTCACCTGGAGTAACCCCGCTGCCACCGCACTTCCAGCTGATCAGCGGTACTCGGCGACGGTTCGCCTGCTGATGCGCCAGGCAGCGCCGGTACGGCGGAGTGTCTGGGTGATCGCGGCTGCGGTGCGGATGGTGAGCGGCGTGCCCGCCTCGACGATCAGCAGGACCGAGCTGACGACCGCCTCGTCCGGCCCGTCGCCCGCGTCGATGACGGGGTTGAGGGTCAGGTGCAGTGTCACCGGTCCCTCGGCGGCCCAGATTGGGCCGACCGACTTACGGAGGTCCGCCCCAGAATGGCGGCCTTGGGAGCCGTCGAGCACCGCGTCGTCAGTGAACAGGGCAGCGTAAGCCTCGGCGTCGCGGCGCGTCGCGGCCGCATCGGCGCGGCCGATGACGTCGAGGATGTCCAGCCGGTCAGCCGTGGACAAGGTCATTCGGGCACCGCCTGCGGGCGCAGCCATGCGCCGATCCGGTCCTGGATGCCGGCCGGGAAGACCGCCTTGGGGATGACGGCATGCACGGCCTTGGCCGGGATGGAGCTGTACGCCGACCCGGTCTGGTTGGCGTACTGGGTGACGCGGAAGCTCATCGCCATGCTGGCCAGCGCGTACACCTCGGATTCGGAGATCTGCGCCGCGTCGGCCAGCCAGTGGATCGTCTCGCGCAGGCACGCCACGAGCGCATCGTCGAGGCTTGCGCCGAACCCGATGACAATCCAGGTCGTCTCGGTCTCACCGAGCGGCCCGGGTAGCGATACGCCCTTGTGCAGGTCGTACCGGATAGTGAGGTCCTCCGCGGCGGTCTCGATCGCGGTCTGGTCGACGACGCCGTCGCCCTGCAGCGCGTGCACGTCACCGATCCAGATGCGGGCTCCGGGCTTGGCCACCGGCAGGAACAGGTGACTGCCGGCCGTCAGGTCGCGCAGCACGAGATTCCCGCCGTAGGCGCCGGACAAGATAGCGCTGACCGGGTCATCCCCGGCCGGCTCCACGGCCGCTACGCCCAGGAACGGGGCCATGGGCAGCTTGATGCCATGCGTGAACTCAGCAGTCGTCCTGGCGTCGTCGAACGTGAAGTAGTGCACGTACGGCTGGGCGAAGTCGTGTGGCAGCGCGCCCACGCCGAGCGGGAAAGAGTTCCAGCCCCAGCTGATCGTCCGCAGGTGCGTGATGCTGCACTCGACTACGTCGCCGGGCTGCGCACCGGATACTTCCACTGGCCCGAGCATGGAGTACGGGCCGTTGGGATACCGGTGCCGCAACGGCTCGCGGTCGGCGAAGCTCATCCCGAACTTCGCCTCGTTCCCCCAGTGCGTCCAGGTGTTGGGATACCGGACCGTGTCGCCTGGCGCGATCGACGCGACGGGCCGGGCCGTCGGATCCAGGAACCCTGAGCGCACCGTCTCTTGCGTGGACTCGACGGTATAGGTGCTGGGCATTAGGTGACTCCTCACGATGGTCATGCGGAACGGCACCGGGCCGGTCGGCTGCAGCCATTTGAGCGGCTGGGTTAGGTACTTGGCCCGGCCGCGTCCGTCTCTGCTCCCGTCACGGCGGCCTGGGGTGTGAGCGGCAGCTGAACGGTGAACCGCGTGTCTCCCCGCCGAGACTGTACGCGCAGGTCTCCGTGGTGCCGGGTTACGACGATGCGCCAGCAGATGTCTAGCCCGAGCCCGGTGCCCTGACCCACTGGCTTGGTCGTGAAGAACGGCTCGAAGATCCGTTCCAGGTTCTCCGAGGGGATTCCCGGGCCGGTGTCGGCGATCTCGACTACCGCGCTGCCGTCATCGGCTGCCGTGGTAATCGTGAGCGTGCCACTGCCCGCCATCGCAGCCACGGCGTTGTCGATCAGGTTGGTCCACACCTGGTTAAGCTCGGCCGGGTAGCACGGCACCGGGGGCAGGCTCCGGTCATAGTTGCGGACGACCGTGATGCCCTCGCCGATCCTGCCAGCCAGCATCACAAGCGTGCTCTCCAGCAGTTCGTGCACGTCGGTGATCTGGTAAGGCGCGCGGTCCAGCTGCGAGTACTGCCGGGCCGCGCCGACCAGGACGGAGATGCGGGTTACCGCGTCAGTGATATCGGTGAGCAGTAGTTCCGTCTCCGCGGTGTTGCCCAGCCAGCGCAAGGCCGTCGCCAGGTCCGTGTCCGCTCCGGCAGCATCACCGATGGCCGCCGCTGCCTGCGCCAGCCAGTCAGTATCCAGCCCGGCTTGTACGAAGGACGGCGCGAGGTCCCAGCCATCGGGGACTCCGTGCTCGGCTAGCCAGTCCGCGATCTCGTCCTCGCGGTCGCTGGCCATCAGCGCAGTCAGCTCGGGCGCGCGAGTCACCTGCGCGGCAGCCTTCGACTGTAGGCGCAGCAGAGCCGCAAGTGCTGCGGTGTCCTTCGTGCCGGCTGCGATCGCGGCGGTGCCCTCGCGCAGCGCCGCGATCCGCTGATGCAGCTCGCCGACCGCGCGCATCGCAGCGGCAGCCGGGTTGTTCAGCTCGTGCGTCAGTCCCGCTGACAGGGATCCGAGGGCGAGCAGCCGCTCCCGCTGCCCGATGACCTCCTGGGTGTTGCGAGTGCCGAACAGGAGTCCCTCAAGCAGGTGCACCGCCATCGGGAACCACTCCGCCATCAGCTGCGCGAACTTGTCAGCGCCAAGCACGAAGAACCGGCACGGCTCGACGGCCCGCATCGAGTTGTTGTACACCTGCGGGACCCGGTCGCCGAGGTAGGCGTAGAAGGCGCCGGCGTAGGCGCCGCGCATGGAGGTGCGGTTCACCTCCACGTCGTCAGCGCCGACCTGCCGGGACAAAACGACGGTCCCCGACAGGAGCACGTACAGCCACTCCGCTGGCTCGCCCTCTGTATAGACGGGCCCTGCAGGCACGGCGATGACCTCGCCTTCGCGGCACAGCCAGGCCAGCTGGTCATTGTTCAGCTTCTCGAAAAGGAACAGCGTGCTGAGCTCGTCCGCGCTGCAGCCGTCACCGGCCGCAGTCACAACTGCTCCAGGTACCGGTGCACCAGCATGACCGCCATCGCGCCCTCGCCGACCGCAGAGGCCACGCGCTTAGCAGATTCGGACCGGACGTCGCCGGCGACGAAGACGCCAGGCACGCTGGCCTCCAGGTGATAGGGCGGGCGGTCCAGCGGCCACTCGCGCGGCGGCTGCCCGCCCGACAACAGATCCGGCCCGGTCAGGATGAAGCCGTGATCGTCCCGGCGTACCACGCCATCGAGCCAGTCCGTCAGCGGTGCCGCGCCGATGAAGATGAACAGCCACTGCGCGGGAACGGTGCGCTCCTGGCCGGTGCTGGAATCGCGCAGCGTCAGCTGCTCCAGGTGGTCGCCGCCGTGCGCGCCCGCGACCTCGGTGCAGGTGTGCACGTGGATCGACGGGATCGCCTGCACTTGCTCGATCAGGTAGTGCGACATGGAGCTGGTGAGCGATGGCCCGCGGACCAAGATGTTCACCGACCGGCAGCCGCGGGCCAGGTACACCGCGGCCTGCCCGGCCGAGTTGGCCCCGCCGACAATGTAGATGTCCTCGCCCGCGCAGCCAGCCGCCTCGGTCAGCGCCGAGCCGTAGTAGACACCGCGGCCGGTGAAGTCCGCGACGCCAGGCGCAGTCAGCTGCCGGTAGGTGACCCCGGTGGCCAGGATGACGGCCTGGGCGCCGATCGCGCTGCCATCGCCGAACCGCACGGTCCTGGCGGCACCACGTACCTCCAGGCCGGTGACCTCGCGGGCCGTGAGCAGCTCGGCGCCGAACTTGGCCGCCTGCCTCCGTGCCCGCTCGGTGAGCTGGCCGCCGGAGACCCCGTCGGGGAAGCCGAGGTAGTTCTCGATCCGGGACGACTGCCCGGCCTGGCCGCCGGTCGCAGTCCGCTCCACCAGCACGGTCCGCAGGCCTTCGGAGGCGCCGTAGACAGCCGCGCCCAGCCCGGCCGGGCCGCCGCCGATGACGATCAGGTCGTAG
>JASHXW010000567.1 GCA_030043395.1 Streptosporangiaceae bacterium | reverse complement strand
CAGGATCGCCAGATCGCGCAAACGCTGCGCCTCAGCGGCTCTGCTGGTCACCCGTGCATCTTATCGATCCGGCACCCGGCCGGCCGTCGCAGCGGCGCTGCGCGGCGGCGCCCAGTCAGATTTGGCAGACTAAGCCGGAAATGACGGGTAGCAGTTCGCGACTGACCCATTCGGGCCCTTCTCGGTGTACCAAACCGCCACGGAGGACGCTACTCTCAGCGGTGCGCCGGCCCTTCTTCCGCCATGGCCGGGATGGCGCGAACTAGCGCCAAGGTCCCACGTGAAATGGGTGACAGTAGCCAGCCGTAGTTAGGAGCGCACTGCATGGGGGCGAACGTAAAGCGCGGCGACCTGGTCGAAGGCAAGAGGGACAACGGGCGGCGGCGGGGGATTGCGCTGCTTGCCACCCTCCTCACTGCGACTGGCGGTTTGGCCGGCTGCAGCGGGAGCAATACCTCCGTTCCGGTGACGACGGCGGGCTGGCTTTCGTCGATTCCGGACACCGCGGCCTACCGCAGCCTGATCGCGGTCAACGACCTCCACACGCTCTGGTCCTCGGCCGGGCTGTCGTTTCCGCCGCCTGCGGCGCACGTGGGGTCAGGCGCCGGACTGGCTGCGTCGGACGAGATTGGGGCTGGGTCTCCGCTCGGTTCCTCGCTGGTGGCTACCTCCGGCGCCACCGACCTTCTGGGCTACAACCCCTTGGCAATCAGTTCCGAGGTGTCGGTCGGTCAGTCCCCCGACCAGCTTTCCTTGGTCGAAGGCTCGATCAACGCGTCCAGATTCGACAGGACGGTGCGCCATCTTGGGGCGCGACCGGATGCCACCGGAGCGATCCTCACCTACACCTACCGGTACAACCTTGATAGCTCGAGTGCAGCGGCGGCCGCGCTTTTCAGCGTGCGTCACCTTGCAGTGCTCGGCAGCGGCGGCCGAGCCGCAGCGGGCGGCTCCGGCGTGCCATCCCGCGACGTCGTCAACCTGCTCCAGGGCAGCCACGCCTCCCGGTCCCTGGCTTCGGACCCGGACGTCCGCCAGACGCTCGGGCTGCTCAAGGGGGCCGACGTCATGCTGCTTGGCACCAGCCTGATCCCCAGCTGGCAGCAGGTCCTCGGATCCCATGTGTCGCCGGCTGCGGCGGCGCAGATGCTCCGAGAAGAGCCGGGCCTGGACAACCTTCCGGCGGGCCCCGCCTTCGTCGGCTACGGATACCTCCCTGGCAACCCGACCCATGCCACGGCCCTGGCCGTGGCCATCTACCCCAGCGCCAGCGACGCCACGGCCGCTGCCAGGATTCTCGGCAACGTGCTGCGGTCCGGGCACAGCTTCCGCTTCAACGACCAGTACGCCAAGCTCTTCGCGGTCGACACGATTACCGTCCACGGTGACGCCGTGCTGGCGCGCATCACCGCACGCAAGGCCTGGAATCTTACGGACGCGGTGCTGGACGGCGACTTTCCGCTCTTCTGGCCAGAGCATCCATCGGGCTGACGTGGTTTAAGCCAGGCTTAAGCCCTGTCAGGAGCGTGAGGGGGCGCAGCCGATGAACTCCGGCACCACGCGCGGCAGGGTCTTTGACGAGATCGCAGCCGACTACCACCGCCATCGCCCGGCTTATCCGGATGAGCTCATCGACCAGGCCTGCCATGTCGCGGGGATCGGGCGCGGTGATCTCGTGCTGGAAGTCGGGTGCGGCACCGGCCAGCTCACGCGTTCGCTGGTCGAGCGGGGACTACGGGTGACGGCGCTGGAACCGGGCACCAAGCTCATCTCGCTGGCCAGGCAGAACCTGGATGGCGTCGGCGATGTGGAGTTCGTCAACGCCAGGTTCGAGGACGCGAGCCTTGCGAGCGAGCGATTCCTGGCCGTATTTTCCGCGTCCGCGTTCCACTGGGTAGACCCTGATATCGGCTGGCGGCGGGCCGCCGACGTGCTCGCTCCGGGCGGAACCCTTGCCCTGGTGCAGTACTTCGGTGTGCAGGAAGCGCGCAGTAAGCACGATCAGGACCTGGCGCTCGCGGCGATACGAACGGTCGCCCCTGAGGCCGCCGCGACATGGCCTGCTTACCGCGATCTCGACGAGACGCTCCGCGGCATCGAGCAACGCCGCGACAATATTTCGCATGCCTGGTCCTGGCTTGGCAGCTATGACCTGGGGCGGGAGTACGCCGGCCGCCTCTTCGGCGATGTCCAGGTGGCTGCGGTGACCAAGCTCACCGAGTACACACCGGACGAACTCGGGGCCCTCATCCGCACGCTGTCGTTTTACGCCAGGCTTTCTCCAGGGCAACGCCAGGCACTTGACCGCGAGTACGAGGCGATCCATCAGCGACTCGGGCGGCCGATACGCGCCAGCACGGTCGCGGTCCTGCTGACTGCCCGACGCCAGGTCACGCCGTAGCCGAAGGCGCGCCTTACCCTGGCTGGTCGCTGCGGGGCGGAGCCTGGTTACGGCGGCGGGTTAGCGAGGCGGTCTCAGCTGTGTTGCCGGCCAGCTCGATGGCTCTGTCGTACGCCTGGCGGGACTCCTGACTGCGACCTAGCCGGCGCAGCATCTCGGCGCGCGTCGCATGGTAGGCGTGGTAACCGGCCAGCCGGTCTTCCAGGCGATCGACGGTCGCCAGCGCCACCTCCGGGCCGTCAAGCTCGGCGACTGCGATGGCCCGGTTGAGGGCGACGATCGGTGAGTGGTCGAGGCGAACGAGCTGGTCGTAGAGGGCGACCACTTGCGACCAGTCGGTATCGCGTGCATCGCGGGCTGAGGTGTGCACGGCGTTGATCGCCGCGAGTACCTGATAAGGACCCGGAGCCGCCCCGGTGGCCAGGCGCTCGCGCACCAGTCGGTGGCCTTCGGCGATCAGCGCGGCGTCCCAGGCTCCGCGGTCCTGCTCATCGAGGCTGACCAGTTCGCCGCTCGCCGAAACGCGCGCGGTACGGCGGGCCTCGGTCAGGAGCATGAGCGCAAGCAGCCCGGCCACTTCACCGTCCTCGGGCATGAGCGCACGGATCAGGCGAGTGAGCCGGATCGCCTCGCCGGTC
>JASHXW010000566.1 GCA_030043395.1 Streptosporangiaceae bacterium | reverse complement strand
GGCGAGATCGGCTGCCGAAAGGTCGTGCCGCTCCCGACCTGGTTAAGCGCGCTGGTCGGGACGTGGGTGGCCTGGCCAACTGCGCCGGTTGGCGCCGGCGGAGATTTGGTGACGACCAGGATGACCGCGGCGACGACGATGACGGCGACAGCAGCACCTGCCGCGACGAACCAGGTGCGCTTGGCTGGACCGGTCTTGGCCGGGGGAAGACCCGGCATCCCTGGATAGCCCGTCGCGCCTGGATATCCCTGGGTGGGCGGCTGGCCTGCCGGGTACTGCTGGCCCGTGCCGTACTGCGGCGGCTGGGCTGCGGGGTATTGCGGCTGGGCTGTGGGGTATTGCGGTGCGGCTGGGTACTGCTGAGCTGTCGGGTACTGCTGGGCTGTCGGGTACTGCTGGGCTGGCGGGAACTGCTGGCCTGGCGGGAACTGCTGGCCTGGCGGGAACTGCTGGCCTGGTCGCGGCAGGCCGGGCTGCGTCGGCCTGCCGGCCTGCGACGATCCGGGCCCTGTCGTGGCCCCGAACTGCGTCGACGCGCCACCCTGCGGCCACTGGCCGGGCGTGCCAAGGTCGGCCGGCTGCATGCCGAGCGCGGTCGCTAGCGCGCTGACAGCCCACGCGCACGCTTCCGGCGCGAGAGCCGTGTTCTCGGCGAAGGCCGACACGACGAGGCGCTGGGCGGTGACAGCGTCCATGCCCTGTTCGACGTAAACCTGGAGCTTCTGGGCAAGTCCTTCCTCGGAGGCGGCAATCAGGACGCTGGACTCGCGCGGAGCGTCTGGCAGGAAGTCCCTGAGCAGGTTGGACATGGTGTGAGAGCTCGACAACGCGGCCACGCCATAGTGAGGGTCGGACACGATCGCGTGCAGTGCTGCGCGCGCTTCACCCCGGGGATCCCACGACGAATTAGCCAAGCTTCCCCCCTTAGAGCCGTTAACACAGCACCATGCCAGATTGCCCGCTCACGCGCAGGCTCGACAGTTGCTTACGGGCGGAGCTCGCTCGACTGCGCCTGACTACGCCCGTGCCTGGCGACCGGAGGGGAGCCGCTAGGCACGGGCAGCCGTCGGGGCAATCCTGGTGGCCTGGCCAGCACGGGGGCACTGGCCAGGCCGCTTGCCTGGCGGGTGGGGGAGACCGCCGGGTCTGCGTGTTCCGAGGGGGGCCGGATAACGCGGGACTGACCGCGGGGGAGCGGCCAGGCTGACCGCGGGGGGAGCGGTCAGGTAGTGCGCGACCGGCTGGCGATGCTCGCTCGCCGTCGGCCGCAACATAGGACGCCGCGCCCTCGCTGGCGGTTTCGTGAGGTGCGCCACACGCGCTGGCCGTCATCAGCACTCAGCCTTTGCCGTCCGGCTTAGCCCGGGCGCGGGTCGGGTAGGGCTGACCGGGCACGGCGGGTCGCGGCGCCTTCTGCCAAGGGCTCGCCTGTGCGCAGGGGGAGAGAGCCGACATTACGAGGGGGTCGTTTCATGCCGTATGTCACCGTCGGGAAGGAAAACTCCGGCAACATCGACATCTACTACGAGGATCACGGCAGCGGTCGGCCGATGGTGCTGATCCACGGCTACCCGCTCGACGGCCATTCGTGGGAGAAGCAGCTCCCCGGCCTGCTCGACGCCGGATATCGGGTGATCACCTATGACCGGCGCGGCTTCGGGAGATCCAGCCAGCCCACAGTCGGCTACGACTACGACACTTTCGCGGCGGACCTGAGCGCCGTGATCGACAAGCTCGGCTTGCGGGACATCACGCTCTGCGGGTTCTCGATGGGGACAGGCGAGGTAACGAGGTACATCGGCAAGTACGGCTCAGGCAAGATCCACTCGGCGATCATGCTCGGGCCCATCCCGCCGTTCCTGCTGAAGACATCGGACAACCCGGACGGCGTAGACCAAAGTGTCTTCGACCAGATCATGAACGCGATCAAGGCCGACAGGTACGCCTACCTGAAAACCTTCCTCGACAACTTCTACAACGTCGACAAGTTCAAGGGCACGCGGATCAGCGACCAGGCGTACCAGGCGAGCTTCAACGTCGCGGCCGGGTCATCGGCCGTTGCCACGCTCGTCTGCGTACCGACCTGGCTCACGGACTTCCGTGAGGACCTGCCAGAGAACGACGTGCCGACCCTGGTGATGCAGGGCACCGAGGACCGCATCCTGCCCATCGACTCCACCGGCCGCCGGCTGCCCGGCATGATCAAGGACGTTCGCCTGATCGAGGTCGACGGCGGGCCGCACGACATCGGCTGGACGCACGCCGACCAGGTCAACAAGGCGGTGCTCGACTTCCTGCGCGCGAACGGCTGACAGCCCGCGGGAGCCTGGAGCCGAATCTGAGCGTGAACCCGGATGGCGCGTCGCGCGTAATCAGGGGCATGACGCAAACATTCCAGGCTCAGCGCAGCGAGCAGTCGGGGGAGCAGGCCGGCCTGGCGCTGCGGATCGTCGGGGCTGGCCTGCTCGCCGCGACGGGCGGGATCCACTTGGACCTGTACCTCACCGGGTACAGGACGATCCCGACAATCGGCCCGCTGTTCCTGCTTCAGGTCATAGCCGCCTTTGTCCTCGCCGCGGGCATCCTCGTCCTGCGCAACTGGGCAGTCAGCGCGGCTGGCGCGCTCTTCGCGCTGTCCACGCTCGGTGGCTACCTGCTCTCGGTGTGGGTTGGCTTGTTCGGGTTCAAGGAAGTCCGCACCACCGCGGGAATCGTCGCCGGGGTGCTCGAGGTGGCCTGCTTCGCCGCCTTGGCCGCCGCGAGCCTCGCGACGATGCCGACCAGCGCCTCGGGGCGGGTGGCTGGCCTGCCTGTTGGCCAGCTGGCTGCCCGGGTGCGGGCCATGGCCCCGGTTCCCGGGCGGATCACGGCCGCCGTAGCAGTCGTCGCGCTCGTGCTGCTCGGGACGGCGCTGTCGACCGCGAGCTCGCCGAGTGCCACCGCGTCCGGCGGGAGCCCGCGCGCGACGACGATCGCCGGCGTCCGGGTGCTCACCAACGCGAAGGGCTTGACGCTGTACTGGTTCGGTCCCGACACCTCGTCGGCATCAAAGTGCTATGGCTCATGCGCTGCCTACTGGCCGCCGGTCAAGGGCCCCGCGACGCTCAGCGCGGGAGTCCCGGGCAGCGTGAGCACGATAAGGCGGACGAACGGGACAGTGCAGGCGACCTACGACGGTCATCCCCTCTACACCTATGTCGCGGACACCGCACCTGGCCAGGCACACGGCAACAACCTGAACCTGAACGGCGGCGTGTGGCACGAGGTAAAGGTGGCAGGCTAGCCGGGCAGCCAGGTTTGCGATCAGTATGGATCGCTTGACCGAAGCGCTCATAAGATCGAGCTGTCATCAGGTATGCGTGATTCGTCGGCTCGATTGGAGATCAGGATGCCGGGAGTAGCTCATCGGCTAGGTCAGTATGGCAAGATCACGCTCGCGGCTGCCATCGCCGCCGCGCTCATCGGCGCGTTCTCGTCCTTCGCCTCGGCGGCGCCAGTAGGAGCGCGTCCGACGACGGCTGCTAGCTCGCACTCCTTGCTCGGCAAGTGGTCCTTCGGCGGCGGCATCTTCGAGTTCGTCAAGGCCGGCTCGAACACCTACAAGGACAAGGTGATCAAGAAGCGTCCCGGCATCGTCTGCCCCCGGCTTAACGACAAGAACGGGCAGATGGTGATGCACAAGAAGAGCCAGGACTTGTACAAAGGCACCTGGAAGTGGTTCTACTCCACCTGCGCGTTCGCCGGCTATGGCGCGACGACGATAAAGATCGCTAAGTCGGGCAAGACCGCGTCCATGGTCGCCGACGCGCCGGCGGGCACGGGCGGAGCAACAGAGAAGTACACGCTCAAGCGACTCAAGTAGGAGCTCGGCGCGGCCGCTGAAGAACCGATCCGCATGCCCGCCGTCAGCCAGCTCCGAGATGGCGGCGAGCTCTCGTCGCGCACTCCGGTGCTCGTCGGCGTCGGGCAAGCATCGGAGCGCCTGGGCGAGCCTGGGTACCAGAGGTTGTCGCCGGTTGAGCTTGCGGCCAGCGCGGCCAGGGCCGCGCTGGCCGACGCCGACGCAGACCCGGCGGCGGTCGCGGCGGCGATCGACACGGTGGCAGGGGTTCGCCAGTTCGAGATCTCACATCCGCGGGCCAGGGCTCCGCTTGGCCGGTCGGACAACTACCCGAGATCCGTAGCCGGGCGCCTCGGGGCGGCGCCTGCCCGGGCGATCCTCGAGGTCGTCGGCGGCCAGGCGCCTCAGCACCTGGTGAACGAGCTCGCCGCCGCTATCGCCTCCGGTGCCAGTGAGGTCGCCCTGGTCTTCGGGTCAGAGGCGATCTCCACTGTGGCGCAGTTCGCCGGCCTGGCCAGC
>JASHXW010000565.1 GCA_030043395.1 Streptosporangiaceae bacterium | reverse complement strand
CAGTTCCCCGTGCTGACCGTGATCGGCGGCCGCTCGGCGGCCGGGCAGCGCGCCGCCGCCTCGCACACGGCAGCGGCGGCCACGCCGCTGATCACGCAGGAGGCGCTCTTCGGCCAGGCCGGCGTCGTCGCGACCACGAGCCTCGGCGAGCTGATCGACGCAGCGGCGCTGCTCGCCTCCCAGCCACTGCCAGCCGGGAACAGGATCGCGATCATCTCCAATGCCGGCGGCGCCGGCGTCCTGGCCGCTGATGCCTGCGGTGACAACGGCCTGACCGTGGCCGTCATGTCGGAAGCGACCCGGGCGCGGCTGACGCGGCAGCTTCCTGGCGGAGCGGCCGTCGCTGGCCCGGTCGACACCACGGCGGCAGTGAGCCAGCACGCGTTCCGGCTCGCGATCGAGTCCGTGGCCATGGACGAAGCCGTCGACGCGGTCATGGCGATCACCGTGCCGACAGCGCTCGGCCAGCTCGAGCCGGCCATTCTCGGAGCGACCCTGACCAAGCCAGTCGTAGCCGTCATGCTGGACCAGCGCGAATCGGTCAGGCTGCTGGACGCGGCTGGCCCATCGGGAGGGGACGCCAGCACCAGGCAGCGAGTTCCCGCCTACAGCTACCCCGAGACCGCCGCCCGGGCGCTCGGGCACGCGGCCCGCTACAGCGCCTGGCGGTCCAGTGACGCCGGGCAGGTCCCCGAGTTCGCCGACCTGCAGCCGGAACATGCGCGCGAGATCGTCGGCCGTTGCCTGCGCGCCGAGCACCTAGGCGGCTGGCTGCCGCCTGACCAGGTCGCGGAACTGCTGTCCTGCTACGGCATTAGCCTCGTCCGGACCATCGAGGTCACCGGCGCGAGCGACGCCGTCCAGGCCCGAACGCAACTCGGCGGCGTGCCCGTGGTCCTCAAGGCCGACGTCCCCGGACTGCTGCACAAGAGCGACGCCGGGGCGGTCCTGCTCGACCTGCGCAACGATGCTGACGTGCGGCGCGGCTACGCCGAGCTGACCGGCCGCTTCGGTGCGCAGCTGCGCAAGGCGCTCGTGCAGCCCATGATTGGCGACGGCGTCGAGGTACTGGTCGGCGTCGTGAACGAGCCGGTATTCGGCCCGCTGGTCGTCTTCGGCCTTGGCGGCGTGGCGACCGACGTCCTAGGTGACCACGCCGCCCGGCTGACGCCGCTGACCGACGTCGACGCTGACGAGATGATCCGCGGCATCCGGGCGGCACCGCTGCTGTTCGGTCATCGCGGCAGCGCGCCAGCCGACGTGCCCGCGCTCGCCGACCTGCTGCTTCGGGTCTCCAGGCTGGCCGACGACGTCGCCGAGATCGCCGAGCTCGACCTCAACCCGGTGATTGCCCGCCCCGACGGCGCCTTCCCAGTGGACGCGCGGATCAGGATCGTCCCCGCCGAGCCGGCCGATCCATTCCTCAGGCGGCTACGGTAGCCGGTGCCGAAGGTCCCGCCGCGCCAGGCGCAACGGTCCTGACCAACGAAGGTCCCGCGAGGCAAAGCTGATGTAATAAGCGGCGTTAACGAATTCCCGCCGCCTGATCGCCGAGGAGGGCGACATGTCTTCACCGCATGCAAACGAGACCCCGCTGATCGTGGCTGGCGTGGACGGCTCGAAGCCGTCGATCGAGGCGCTGCGCTGGGCCGTCCGCCAGGCAGAGCTGACCGGAGCGAGCATCGACGCCGTCATCGCCTGGCAGTACCCGCTCACTGCAACGGGCTACGGCTGGTCGCCTACGGGAGGCGTCGACGAGACGGACTACTCCGCGCTGGCCGTCAAGATGCTGGCTGAGGCAGTCGCCGCCGTGAACGCGCCCCCGGAGGTCTCCATCCGGCAGATTGTCGTCGAGGGCAACGCGGCCCAGGCGATTTTGGAGGCTGCCAAGCATGCTGACCTGCTGGTCGTCGGAAACCGCGGTCACGGCGGGTTCGCGGATGCGCTGATCGGGTCAGTCAGCACGAACATCCTGCACCACGCGACCTGCCCGGTCCTCGTCGTCCGCGCCCCGCACCCGGAGCGCTAAGTCGCGCAAGCCGCCGGGCGCCGTTGCCGCGCGACCTCATGAACCCCGCAATCCGGTTGGGTGAAGGCTTAGACAGCGCGGCTGCGGGGACAACCTCCTGCACGCCCTTAGGCATGTCGTCAGCAGGGCGCGAGAAAACCTGTCCAGCGGAGGTGCCAGATGGCCGAGCTCCCAGCACCGCCAGAGGGAATGGTGCTGACCCACTTCATCGTCTCCGACGATGTCGAGCGCTCTCGGCGCTTCTATACCGAAGTACTCGGCGGCAGGGTGGCCTTCCCCGGAGACCCTGTCAATGTCGCGCTAGCCAACAGCTGGATCGTCATCAATACCGGCGGAGGGCCAACCGACGATAAGCCCACGGTCATCCTGGAGACGCCGCCCGATCCGGACCGGGTCAGCAGCTTCCTGAATATCCGGGTCAAGGACATCGACGCCGTGTACGCCGAGTGGAGCGCCCGCGGCGCTCAGTTCCTGACGCCGCCGAAACAGCACCAGTACGAGAAGCGCTGCTATATCCGCGATCCCGACGGTCATCTGATCGAAGTGGGGCAAACCACAGACCCGGATGGAGACTGGTCGCCCGCTCACTGGCCGTCGAGCAAGCCGGCCGCGGGGTCCGAGTAGTGCTGAGGCCATCGGCGAGTCGATCACCTCGGGCACCGCTCGTCCGCGGACACTGAGATCCTCGACCTAGTCGCCCTGTGCGGCCGGAGGACGGGAGGATCATGGCGAACCAGCAGGCACCAGGCCCGCTCGGGCCTGACGTGGCGGTTACCCACATCCTGGTGGTCAGCGACCCGGCGCGGTCCCGGGATTTCTGGGTCGAGGTCCTGGGCGCCGAGTTGTACCGCGAGTACGGCGGAACCAGCGTGGTGTTGCGATTCGCTGGCACCTGGTTGTTGCTGGTCAGCGGAGGCGGTCCGACCGCTGATAAGCCAACGGTGGTATTTCAGCCGCCTGCCGACGCCGACCTGGTCAGCCATGCGATGACGCTGCGCGTCGCTGACTGCCAGGCAGCCTACGAGGAACTGCGCGCCAGGGGCGCGCAGTTCCTCACCCCGCCGCATGACTGGGGCTCCGAGATCCGCTGCTTCCTGCGAGATCCAGACGGGCACCTCGTAGAGATCAGCCAGTCAAA
>JASHXW010000050.1 GCA_030043395.1 Streptosporangiaceae bacterium | reverse complement strand
CAACGACCCGATCGTGCTGTCGCACGCCAGGGCACTGCTGACCAGCCATCCGGACGGAGTGACCGACTACATCGACGCTGACCTGCGCGACACCGAGACGATCCTGACTGGTGCGGCGCAAGTACTCGACTTCACCAAGCCGATCGCTATCGTGCTCGTCGGTGTCCTGCACTGCATCCCCGATTCCGATGATCCGGCGAGCATCGTCACGCGCCTCGTGCACGCCGTGCCGTCGGGCAGCTACCTGGCGATCTCCCACCCGGCCTCCGACATCCACGCGCAGGAGATGGCCGCAGGATCGGCGATGATGAACCGTTCCCTCGCAGCGCCGGTCACCTTCCGACCGCGCGAGCAGGTGGAGCGCTACTTCGACGGCCTCGAGCTGGTCGAACCCGGCGTGGTGCCGACCACTCAGTGGCGGCCGCGCCCAGGAGCCGACACGACCCCGCTGCCCGGCTGGGTCGGCGTGGCCAGGAAACCCTAACGGTCACAGCCCGAGCAGGCGTGCCGGCCAAAGCCGTTGCCCGCCTGAGCGCCAACTCGGATTACCGCATCCCACGGCGAAGCGCGGCGGTAGCGACAGCCACGCAGCACAGGTCGAACGCGACCAGCACGCCGACCGTGCCGGCGATCGGCACCACCTGCCAGCCGGTCATGATGAGCTCCCTCAGCGCGTCGATCGCGTAGGTCATCGGATTCAGCCGGGCAACCGCCCGCATCCAGCCCGGCATCAGGGCCAGCGGAACTAGCGCCGTGCTCGCAAAGGTCAGCGGCATGCTCGCGAAGCCAGTGATCGGGAAGAACTGGGAGTGGCTGCGCAGCGAGAACGCCAGCGCCACCGACAGCGCCGTGATCCCCGAGCCGAACAACGCACCGATTCCCAGGCACGCCGCGATACCGCCGATCCCAGACGCGTAACGGACGCCCATGATCCACGCCGCCACGAGAATGATCAGGCCCTGTGCGCCCGTGAGCACGGTCAGGTACATGAACCTGCTGGTCACCAGCGACACTCGACTTGCAGGGGCCGCCAGCATTCGGACGAGGAAGCCGGACTCGCGGTCGAACAGCAACTCCACGCCACCGGTCAGGCAGGCGTTGAACTCGGTCATCACTACCGCGCCCGCGGTCATGAATCGCAGGTAGTTTCCGCCAGGCACAGGCATCTTCGTAAACAGATGTCCGAACAGGACCAGCCACACCATCGGCTGAGCCAGCAGTGCCAGCACGGCGAGCGGCTCGCGGCGCAGTCTCGCCAGCCACCGTCCGAACAGGACGCGGTGCTCACGCCACAGATTCGTGGCCGTCACGCCCGTCGCTGTCACGCAGCTAGCTCCTGTCCGGTCGCGGCTAGGAACACATCATCGAGAGTGCTCGCCGCGTAGGTGGCCTTGAGCTCGCTTGGCGCGCCGGTCGCCTGGATTCGCCCGCGGTCGATGATCGCCACCCGGTCGCACAGCGCGTCAGCCTCATCCAGGTAATGCGTGGTCAGCATGATCGTCGTTCCCTGCTCACTTACCTGACGGACATAGGCCCACAGATCGCGCCGCGCGGTGATGTCCAGACCCACTGTCGGCTCGTCCAGGAACAACACGACAGGCACGTTCACCAGGCTCATCGCCAGCTCAAGCTTGCGCCGCATGCCACCCGACAGGAGCCTCGTTACCTTGTGAGCGTGCTCGGCCAGTCCGGCCAGCTCGAGGAGTTCGCCGGCCCGGCGGCCGGCGGCTGCCGGTGCCAGGTGATACATGCCGCCCATGAACGTCATGTTCTCGATCACCGTGAGCAGCGGGTCGACCGCATGCTCCTGCGGCACCCAGCCAACGCGCTCTCGCACCGCTACAGGTTCCCTGGTGACATCGTGTCCAGCTACTCTCGCCATCCCGGCCGTTGGCTTGAGGAGCGTTAGCAAGATGCGCATCGTGGTGGTCTTGCCTGCGCCATTAGGCCCGAGCAAACCGAAGATCTCACCGCGAGCGACGTCGAAGGTGGCCTCGTCCAGCGCTCGCGTCGCACCGAAGTCCTTCGTCAGGCCGCGCACTTCCACTGCGGGATCAGCGTTGCAGTTCATAGTCGTTCTCGTTGATCTGGATCAGCAGGCCCTCCGGATCCCGGATAGTAAACGAGCGGCCGAACGCCTCGTCCACGATCTCGGTGGCCGGCTCGTAGCCGTTCTGACGCAGCTTGACGACGACCTGCTCGAGAGGTTCGTCGGCTTGGAAGCACAGCTCGACCTTGCCGACGGAATCCTCGTCCCAGTGATGCAGAGCGAGGTTCGCCCCGGACCCGGAACCTGCGAGCTCGGTCCAGACCGAAGGTCCGCCCCTGCGTGGCCTGCGGCTGGCGAACTCAAGCGTCAAGCCGAGCGTCTGGTAGAACCGCCGCGCAGCTTCCACGTCGCGCACGTACCTGATCGCCATCACTCTCATGACTCCTCCTGCGGCGTCTGCTGTGTGCTGAGTGTTGCCAGGTACTGCCGTAGCGCCTGCTCGACCAGCTTGGACAGCGAGATGCTCTCGTCGATCGCTGCGTGCTTGACTTCCCTGACGAGATCCGGTGGCAAGTACACATTGAACTGCTGGCTGGCTACCATACGAGTATGCTAGCAACCTAGTGAGAGATCATGCAATGACGGGCGACGAGTCCGACGTCCAGTCAGGAACCGTGGCGGTCACAGCCCGAGAAGCCGTGCGGCGTTGTCGTGACAGACCATGCGCAACCAGTCGTCACCGAGATCGAGCCTGGCCAGCGCGGTGAGCTGCGTCAGGTACGGATACGGGATATTCGGGAAGTCGGTGCCGAGGAGGATGCGATCGGCGGCCGCTGACAACTTCGGCCGGAGCGCTGGCGGGAATGGCGCGATCCAGTCCATGAACTCGGTGAACGCCATCGTGGTGTCCAGGTAGACGCCGGGATAGCGGTCGGCAAGATCGAGGAACTCACCATATTCCGGCGCACCGAGATGGGCGACGATCATGATCAGCCGGGGGTAACGCGCCATCACTTCCGAGATGGGACCGGGACCGGTGAACGCTCCCGGCATCGGGCCTGAACCGCAGTGGACTACGACCGGTACCTGCGCCTCGGCGATCTGCCCCCAGACCGGGTCAAGCAGTTCGTCGCGCGGGTCGTAACCGCCGACCTGGAGATGCGCCTTGAAGAGCCGCGCGCCCGATTCGATGGCCGCTGCGACATAATCTCCGGCCGTGGGCTCGGGAAAGAACGTAGCGCTATGCAGTGCGTCGGGCGTCCGGGCGGCGAAGTCGACGGCCCATCCGTTTAGCCACTGCGCCATGTCCGGCTTGTGGGGATAGAGCAGCGCGCTGAACCTGCGTACTCCGAATGCGCGGAGCAGCCCTAGCCGCTCCTGCTCCGAGTACGGGTAGGCGATCGACCACGGATGGCCGACACCAGAGCGATCTTGCTCGAAGAAGGCCCACACTTTGGCGAGCACATTGGGCGGCATGAAGTGCGTGTGAATGTCGATCAGGCCCGGCAACCCAAGGTCGCGCCAGAACGCCACGACATCGCGCGCCTCGGCGTAGGCGCCGACGGTTGTCCCTACGGCGTCACCATCGGGGCCGGCGTCCGCCGCGAATGAAACCTCTTCGTCATCGGGTGCGCTCACGTGCATAGTCTGTCCGTGCTCTGCTAGACCGGGTAGGTGTCCGGCTGGCTGAAGTAGGTGCGCCCGCTCGGGGTTGTCCACGCGAAGGTGCCAGGACGGATCTGGGTAACGGTCCAGCCGTTAGATTGCTTGGTCTGGTGATCGCGGCGGCACATCGCGCCACAGTTGCACTCACAAGTCTTGCCGCCCTGGTCGAACGGGACGGTGTGCTCGTTGTCGCACTGGCGAGCTGGGCGACGACAGCCCGGCCGGACGCACGTCGAGTTGCGGACGGCGAGCAGATGGCGCAGAACTCGTCCCGGCTGGTAGGCCGGCGTCTGCCGGGAGTGTCCGCACGGATCCTGTTCGAGCCATGCGAACCTGAGGCTGGCGAGCCACGCAATCCGCGGGTCGGGCGGCGGCCTGGTCTCGTGCTTATCGCTTCGGCCCGGCGGGCCAGGACCTCCGCCGACCGGCGCCCCGTTCTCCGGACTTGCGCGCAGCGGAGGCTGACTGGGCGGGCAAGCATGTGCTACCGCCTGGCCCTGATCGTTCGTCAGCGTGACGTGCCACTCCGGCTTCCCGTGGCGAACCATAAGATCGGCCAGCTCCCGGCTGGTAATGCCGTCGATCGGACCAAGGCCAGGCAGTTCACCGGGACGGTCAGAAAGGCCGAGCCAGGTTGCTGCGGGCAAGGTCAGGTGAATCCCGCCGCCCAGACGCAGCGCCGCAGCCGTGTTCATGGACCCGCCAGCCGAACCTGGCTCGGTCACGGACCCCATCGCCTCCAGATCCCTGCCGAGCAGCAGCGCCATGAAGACCTCGGCTCTGAGCTGGTCCATTGTCCCGGTGGCTCCGCTGCCCTTCAGCGCGCGAGCTAGCTCGCTAATCCGCTGGTCGGCGGCAATCGCCTCGGCAGCAGGCAGCTCGCGACCCGTAATCGCGCCGTTGCCCGAGGGCTCCTGCCATGCCTCCACCCGGGCGTCCTGCCTGGCCTTGCGTGCCCGCCGCTTCCCGGCCTCCGGGTCGTGCGCCAGGACAGCAGCCCGGAGCGCACGGCGCAGTTCGCTGGTGGTCCAGGCCATGGCCGGCCTGAGGAACTCACCGGCGATCTCGTTCGCGGCCCGATCATCAAGAGCGGATAGCTCGGCGGCGAACACCCGCGCCTTCGCCAGGTCGATCTCCCCTGCCATGAGCGCGGCCCGCACCGACGGCAGCCGAGCCAGCTGGGTGGCGAGCCCGAGCAGGTCGTCAGCGGCCCAGCTCGTCAGGGTCAAGGCGGCAGCCAGTTCGGCGGCTACGTGATCACTTACCCGCGATGACTCCCCTGCGCCAGGCTTCGCGAGCGCCGCATCGCGACGGCGGCGGCCGTCCAGTTCCGCGGCGACGGTCAGCTCGATGGCTGCTTGCCAGGACGTCATACGGCGCGCGGCGCACAGCAACCCGATCAACTCATCGTCAGACACCCCGGCGAGGCCATCGTCGAGCACCTCCTGGGCAAATGTGGCCAGCACCGGATCCGGATCTGCTACATCCAGCGGCTTACCCGCAGCGAACCCTAGCGCCGGGCCGGCCGCCCGGGGCGTGATCTGGACCTCGTCCCATCCAGGCTCGCCCGCGATGACCCGGCGTGCCGCCTCCCGGTGCGTGAACCCAGCGCCGATGACCTCGCGCGCGCCCGGCAACTCCTGACCCGACCCGCCCAGTGCACGAGCGGCAACAAGCTCGTGCTCGTCCGCTAGGCCTCGCTCGTCAGACAACTCCAGCTCGTCCGACAGCGTTCGCTCGGCGGCCAGTTCCCCGTCCTCGGCCAGTTCCCGCAATAGCTCTTCGCGATCCTCGGCGAACAACGCGGCGAGCATCGCGTAATCCTCGGCAGAAAGGTCATCGTCGGGCGGATCGCCTGCGGGCTTCTGGCTCATCGGCCGCTCCTGAGCTTCACGCTGAAAGGTGCATGGGAAAACACTATCGAAATAGTGGCTGGATGTCAATTTAGATTGGAACACCACTGCGAAATATCCGCTAGATCGGCGAATCAACTATGGTCAGCAACAACGGGATAAGAATGGTTACCTATTGACCTTCATCCTTTGCGGAGACTTCCGGTGCAGGAGAGACCAAGAAGAAGTCACTAGAAAGGGCCTGCAAAGAATGTGAAGAAACATCTGCTCACGCACCAATCCGACCATTCCTGACTGATGCGTAAAGCTAAGCCCCGATCACGAAGTTAAGCGTGGCCGAGCAAGTCAAGCGTGGCCCAGACGGCCTTCTGCGCGGGGCCGAGCATGGTCCAGCCCCACGCGGCCGCCAGGGCCTGCACCACTTGCAGCCCACGTCCGCACTCGGCATCTACCTCAGGTGGCTTGAGTACCGGGGGGCGCGCGTTTTCGTCCGTCACCACGCAGGTGACCTGGCTGACCTGCCGCTGCCAGGCGAGTTCGACGCATCCGGCAGCCCGGCTGGCGCTTCGAGTGCCATGCCGTATCGCATTGGTCACAAGCTCAGACGCGATGACCGCCGCGTCGTAGACGAGCTCATCCAGTTCCCAGTCACGAAGCGTCTGCCTGGTGAAATCGCGGGCGGCCTTGGCCGCCTCTGGTCCGGCGGGCAGAACAAGCCGACTAGAGCCGAGCGCAGCAGCGCAGGACGGGTGCGGAGCGTGGTCTTGATCCGGCCCCTCCAGGCTCACCGCCCTCAGATCGGACCCGTCGACACAGGCATGATCACGGGCAGCTCCGTCATGGCGCGACAGCCGTGCTTCATCACGCACATAGCTCAAGTCACGGGGCTGCGCGAAAGTCACCTAGCATCCCTTATGCAATCGTGAGGACCAACCTCACTGTCTCGCCGTTCATGGCTGCTCGTCCGTTACGATGCCATTAACGTTGTGCACATGCAAGTGCAGTAGCACAATTAGTATGGTTCTCGTAGTGATCATCTTCTCGGGGGCACTGCCAGTGCTCGCTTGAGCGGCACGGGGGGCGAAAGGGACTCCTAAGTGGACCTTGCCTACAACGGTGTACGGGCATCTCGGCTCTGGCACGCCGTCTGGCGAAAGAGCCGTTTCAGTAATCCAAGCGGTAACTGCGTTGAACTGGCCGATCTGCCGACCGGCATGGTGGCGGTCCGCAACTCGCGTGATCCGGACGGTCCCGCACTGATCTTCACCAGGGCCGAATGGGACGCGTTCCTGCAGGGTGCGCGCGCAGGTGAGTTCGGCTTATTCGAGCCGAGTCGTCCTCGTCCTTGCCGCTGTAATGGCCGGAGCGTGGCCGCTAAGCCGGACTCGCGGGCAACTTTCGCCATTGTGGTAGTGAATCGCCGTGCTTATGGCGCTCGTCGACCATGCGTGAGACACTCCGGTCATTACCCAGCCGCGGGTGTGGTGGAGGGCGAATGAGCGTGCCTGCAGCGCCGCCGGACAGACAGGTACGCAACCTGTTCTCGCCGGCGGACGGCGGGCCGACCGTGCTGCGGATCCTGCTTGGCGCTCAGTTGCGCAGGCTGCGCGAGGCCAGGCGCATCTCGCTGGAAGAGGCGGGCAACGTCATCCGGGCGTCGCACTCGAAGATCAGCCGGCTGGAAACAGGCCGGGTGGGATTCAAGGACCGCGACATCTGCGACCTGCTCACCTTCTATGGGGTGACCGACGAGACGGAGCGCGACGCGCTGCGAGCGCTCGCCGCCCGCGCCAGCGCCCCCGGCTGGTGGCATGACTACTCAGACGTCTTGCCGACCTGGTTCGAGGCATATGTCGGGCTGGAAGAGGCGGCGACCCAGATCCGGTCCTATGAGATCCAGTTCGTCCCTGGCTTGCTGCAGACCGGCGATTACGCCAGGGCGGTCACGCGCCTGGGCTATCCGGATGCGGACGAGCGCGAGATCGACCGGCGCGTCGGCCTGCGGCTGGCCCGCCAAGTTGTCCTCACCAGGCGCACTCCCCCCAACGTGTGGGCTGTGCTCGACGAGGCGGTGCTCCGGCGGCCGATCGGCGGCACAGACGTCATGCGGGCGCAGCTCAGGCACCTGATCGCGATGACCCAGCGGCCCAACGTGACCGTCCAGGTCATCCCGTTCCGCGCCGGCGGGCACGCGGCGGCCGGCGGGGCATTCAGCGTGCTGCGGTTCGCTGACCTTGACGTGCCCGATGTCGTCTACCTCGAGCAACTCGCCAGCGCGCTGTACCTGGACAAGAGCGACGTCGTCGACAGCTACCTGGCGGTCATGGAGCGCCTGTGCATCGAGGCAGCGACGCCCGCGGCAAGCACCAGGACCCTGCGGAGCATACTCAGGAGCTTCTGAGCACGCTGATGCCCGCCGCGGCCGCATGTTTTTCGGCGGGCTAACAAACTCCGCTCAGTTCTCCTGCAGCACGAGCTGGTCGATCGATGCGCCGAACGACCTCAGTTCCTCGATCGCGGAGCGATCGCCCGTGATGGTAATGCGAACTCCGTCGCGCGCTACGTCCGATAGACCTGTGACCGCGGCCCGGCTCATCATCGTCGCCGTGGCCAGGTCGACGATCACGCCCGTGTGCGGGGTCAGGCTCTGCAGCGCTAGCGAGATCTGAGTGACGGCGAACGAGTCGACCTCGCCTTCGATGTACAAGTTCCGCGAGTCGGAGAACAAGCGGTACTGCGGGAGCGGGCACGAGGCCGAGGACATCGGATGCAGCGTCGCGAGATGGCGCAGGTGGTTCACGTCGACCTTCTGCTTGTTGAACGCACACATGGCGGTGAGCTGGCTCTCCGCGATGAAGCGGTCCGCGATGAACTCCCAGCGGATCCATGCCTTAAGCCGGTCCTCGTTGGCGACTAGCCGCGTGTTGTCAGCTGCCACCCGAAGTCCGCTGTATCCCGCGTCGAGTGCCTCGTTCACGTACGCCGCGTATTTCGCCCGCTGACCCGCCGGGTCGACGATCCCGGACTCGCCATAGACCTCGGCGACACTCGCCACCATCAGCGCGCCCGGCTTCACCTGTCCGGCCAACTCCGCCAGGTCGTGCCGACCGGGTGTCTCCTGAACGCACATGACCCGCTCGCCAAGCCTGGCACCCTCAGCCAGGTACTGCGTCGCCAGAGTCGCGAACTCGTCAGCGCCTCGGAATACCCAGGCGATGTGGTCATGCGGTCGCATCCTGATGACTTCAAACCGCGTCCCGCGGGACCTCGCGGCCCCGTCAGCCCTCGGGGCTGCATTAGGCATTTCAGGCATCAGACGACTCCATATTCGTGCAAGCCGCACCGAAGGGTGCGGCCCCACAGCCGAACTGCCGCAGAACAGCACGGACTCGTCGAACCCATAGAGGGTAGTAGAAAACTTTGCCGCTCACCAGCGCAGGGCCATCGATGTTCTCCGAGCCTGCCCCCTAGCGCATCGCGCCGAGCGATCTGCGTAGTCTGCCGAGGTTCGCCAGACGCGCCTCGTAGGTGGCTCCGGCCCACAGCAGGACTGCACCGAGGACCGCGATTGGCAGCCATCCTGGCAGCCAGTGGATCACGGCACGGACCGCCGGGGCTAGCTCATGGCCGGCGTCGAGCACGGCAGCAGCCATGCCGAGCAGCAAGGGCGCCTGCAACCTGAACCGCGCGCCGAGCAACGTCACGGCTGTCGCTACGACGCCGAGCGCGAGCGGCCTGAACCAGCCAGTGCCGTGCCAGACCATGATCAAGCTCGGCAGCAGCAACCAGGCTTGGCCCAGGCCATAACAAGCCCACGAGGAGAGCGCCGGGTTCTTGCGAACAGCGAACCAGCCGAACGCCAGCGCGATCATCGCGGCAGGCACTGTGTACACCTCGGGAACGCTCACCCGTGCCGAGGCGAGCAACACGCACCATGCCACCTCGCACAGCACCAGGCCCGCCCAGAGCGCCGGGCGGCGATCCGGGCGGCCAGCCACGCCGACGCAGATCAGGCCAGCGGTCGCCAGGGCGAGGCTTACCGCGCGCGGCGCGCTCAGGCAGGCAGCGACCCCCGCAGCGGCAGCTATCCAGGCAGTGATCTCGACCGCGAGCGCGACGTGCCGCCGCGCACCGCCGTCACTGGCCAGGAGGCGCCATGCGACGAGTTGCGCAACCGCCGAGATGAGGAGAACGACCATGCCGGACTGCCATGCGGCGGCGCCAGCTGCGAGGGCCGCGCAGCCCGTGAAGGCAGCCATGGTCGCGACGGCCAGGCCCGAAGCTCCGATCCGGACGCTGGCTAGCGGTGCGCGGACCGCGCACACCGCGTAGAGAACGGCCAGGCAGCCGAGCACGACGAGAGTCGGCACAGGGGCAGCGAGCGCCCAGGCCAGCGTGAGTACGGCGGCGGCGAGCGCGGCGCTCGCGGGAGCGAGCGCCGCGCCCTTGAAGGTCCGGGGTTCTCCAGCGGCCTGCCGGCCGAAGCCGAACGCAGTCCACAAGGTCAGGCCGACAGTCAGTACGAGCAGCAACGCGACGGTCAGGCCGTATCCGAAGCCGCTTGCCAGGCCGACAGGCGCCGCTATCAGCGGCAATGCGGCAGCGACCGCGTCCAGGCTGCCGTACTTGGTCCCCCGGCGGGCACCCACCGCAGCGGCGAGGGCGAACAGGCAGGCGGCGAGGACGACAGCGGCCAGCGGCAGGCCGGGCGCCTGGGCAGCGTGCATATATGCCACTTCGTTGCCGCGCCAAGCCTGAGCGACCTCGGTGAACGGCGAGAACACGGCGGCGGCCAGCGCCGCATGCTCGGTAGCAATTGCCGCGAGTGCGGCGGCGCAGGCGCCAGCGAGCGCGATGACCTGGCCCGTTCCTGATCGAATCCATGCGGTAGCGCTGGCGATCAGCGCCACGACGGCCGCAAGCACGGCGAACGAGTCCGGTCGCTGGGCCGCCATCGCAGCGGCGACGAGCACCACCGGGCCAGCGCAAAGGTCGAGCGCGCGGGCATGCACCGGGTGCGATCGGCGCAGTCTCGTCGCGACCCCGACCGCGAGAACGGCGACGGCGAGGACCGCGAATCCGCAGTACCGCGCGGGCCAGCCAGCACAAGACGGGATGGCAGCAGCGAGGCTGGCCATGGCCGCCAGAGCAGCACAGGTGCAGACCGCCACCTGAGCGGTGCCACGAGCCGCAGCCGACGCGACCCCGAACATGCCAGTCAGGACGGCCAGCTCCGCGATGGTCTGTGCCGTCGCGGGGAAGGATCCGGCCACCCAGGCCACGGCCACCGCGATCCACGCCGCCGACGCGGTCGCCACCGTCAGCACAGTGAGCGCCCTGAGGGCAGCTGTCGTCGGCAGGCCGACTGGCCAAGCCCGCGCACGATCGCCACCTTCGCGGCCGCTCACCCACCGAGTTAGCAGCACGTCGGCACAGCAGGTTGCCGCCAGAGCGAGCATGAGCGGCGCACCGACCGGGTAGCCAGGCCCGCCGATGCCGCGTGCGAGGCCCGCGGCGGCAAGCGGAAGGGGCGACTGGGCCAGCCCCAGTGCTGCCAGGAACGGAACCCGAACGCGTGCCGCCAGTCCGTAGCAGGCCCAGATCACGGTCAGGGCGGCGCAGCCTGCCGCGATCACCAGCAAGTTGGCGGAATGGCCCAGAGCAAGCCGGTGCAGTAGGTATGCATCCGCAAGCGTCATCGCCAGCCCGATGCCGGCGACCGACTCGGCGGTCGCGATCAGGCCACGCCTTACCAGCGGCCTAGGTACGGCCAGGACAAGCGCCGTGACCGCGAGCAGGATCGCGCACCGAGCGAGCGGGCCAACCTGGCCCCAATCGGCCACAGTGAACGCGGTCGCCGCGATGACGACAAGCACCGCGCCAGCGGCCACAAGCAGGCGGGCAGCGGTCCGGCCGGTTATTTCCGGGACACGGCGCTCCGCCGCTACCGGTTCAGCCTGGGCCGGCAGCATCCCAGGCACGACGCTCTCCGGCAGCATCGTCGCAGGTGCTCCCCCGATTCCCGGTGCGCGCCCGAGTTGCCGGAGCTCGCC
>JASHXW010000564.1 GCA_030043395.1 Streptosporangiaceae bacterium | reverse complement strand
GCCCGGGCGCGGGCCGCTGCGGCTGGCGGGGGAGGCCGGCCCGGCGAGGGCGAGCCGCGCAGTGGCCGCGCGGCGCGCGACGACCTGGTCGCCCTGATCACCACGCTGACCGATCAGATGCATGCCGCAGCAGCCGAGCTGCAATTCGAGCTTGCCGCCAGGTTCAGGGATGAAGTGCGCGAGCTCAAGCAGGAACTGCGCGGGATGCAGGCGGCCGGAGTTCAGTAACCAGCCGATTACGCCAAGCAATCCGAGCGTAGGGTCATCACTGTGTTCGTCAGCCTGATAGCAGCGCTCGTGGCGGCGGTGTGCTATGGCTTCGGCTCGGTGATGCAGGCGATAGCGGTCCGGGCTGCCTCGCGCCGCCCGGCACTGGAGGCGGCCGGCGAGACAGTCGGGGTCGACCCCGGCCTGGTGCTGCGCATGCTGCGGCAGTGGCCGTTCTTGGTCAGCATCGTCATCGAGCTGTTCGGCTTCGTCTGCCAGGTCTACGCCCTGCGGCAACTGCCCCTGTTCGAGGTTCAGGTGATCATCGCCTCGAACTTGGCAGTCACCGCGCTGCTCGCCTCCTGGCTGATGCACGTCAAGCTGAGCTGGCGGGAGTGGCTCGCGGTCAGCGCGGTGGTCATCGGAGTCGGCCTGCTCGGATCCTCCGCGGGCTCGGAGGGTGCCGCAGCCGTCGGCACGGAGTTCCACCTCGCCCTGATCATCGCGCTCGCGGTCGTCGCGATCAGCGGACTTGCCGCCGCCCGGCTGCCCGGCCGGCTGAGGACGCCGGTGCTCGGCGCGATCGCCGGGCTCGGCTACGCCGTTCTCGCGGTCTGCGCCAGGATCCTGCCCGGCTACTCGGTGCACCAGCTCATCCGCTCGCCGGCCGCCTACACCCTGGCGGCCGCCGGGATTGTCTCGTTCTTCCTGTACGCCACGGCACTGGAGGGCGGCAACGTGACCGTGGCGACCGCCGCCGTGATCCTGGCCGAGACCGTTCCGCCGGCCGTCGTGGGCGTGCTGCTGCTTGGCGACACCACCAGGCGCGGCATGACAGGTGTCGGGGTTGCCGGGTTCGTTCTCGCGCTCGGCGCCGCGATCGCGCTGGCCAGGTTCGGCGAGGGTGGCGCTCCGGCCGACCAGAAACCGCGCGCCGTCTCCTCCGAGGACGCCGCGCAGAACCGCAGCCCAAGCCCCGCGCGCGACTAGCCCCGGGGCGGAACACCGGGCAGAAGGCATTGTTCATCCCATCGTTAACGGGGATCTTCACGGCAATCGCCGCGCACGGGGCGAGTCTGAGCGGAAGCTGATCATGTCGTATGCCGCGCCGGCGGCAATCGGAACAGGCTGTTCCTGATATCCTGAGACCCCGTGGACCGGCGGGCAGCGCCGTCGGCACTGACCACGGGAGCCACCTTGGCGACGTCAGCGCATTCCCCACGACCAGTTCTTACCAGGCACGTCTTCGTGACTGGGGGAGTCGCTTCGAGCCTCGGCAAGGGACTCACCGCCTCGAGCCTCGGGCGGCTGCTGCGGATGCGCGGCCTGCGGGTCAGCATGCAGAAGCTGGACCCGTACCTCAACGTCGACCCTGGCACGATGAACCCGTTCCAGCACGGCGAGGTCTTCGTCACCGATGACGGGACCGAGACCGACCTGGACGTGGGGCACTACGAGCGGTTCCTGGACACCAGGCTGCCCGGCTCCTCGAACGTGACGACCGGCCAGGTTTACTCCAGCGTGATCGCCAAGGAACGCCGCGGTGACTACCTCGGCGACACGGTCCAGGTGATCCCGCACATCACCAACGAGATCAAGAGCCGCATCGTGGAGATGGGCGGCCCGGAGACCGACGTGGTGATCACCGAGGTCGGCGGCACGGTTGGCGACATCGAGTCGCTGCCGTTCCTGGAGGCGATCCGCCAGATCAGGCACGAGATCGGACGGGACAGGTGCTTCTTCCTGCACGTGTCCCTGCTGCCTTATATCGGGCCGTCTGGCGAGCTGAAGACCAAGCCGACCCAGCACTCCGTCTCCGCGTTGCGCAGCATCGGAATCCAGCCCGACGCGATCGTGTGCCGCTCCGACCGGCCGATCAGCGGCGGGCTGAAGCGCAAGATCAGCATGATGTGCGACGTCGACGAGGAGGCCGTGGTCTCCGCGCCGGACGCGGCGTCGATCTACGACATCCCGAAGGTGCTGCACAGCGAGGGCCTGGATGCCTACGCGGTGCGGCGCCTCGGGCTGCCATTCCGCGACGTGGAGTGGAGCGACTGGAACGAGCTGCTGGCCCGGGTGCACCGGCCGGCCAGGAGCGTGACCATCGCCCTGGTCGGCAAGTACGTGGACCTGCCCGACGCCTACCTTTCGCCGGCCGAGGCGTTGCGGGCAGGCGGGTTCGGCAACGACGCGCGCGTCAACATCCGCTGGGTGACCAGCGACGACTGCCAAACCCCGGACGGGGCGGCACGGCACCTGGACGGCGTCGACGGCATCCTGGTGCCTGGCGGGTTCGGCGTGCGCGGCATCGAGGGCAAGATCGGCGCGGTCCGCCATGCCCGCGAGCACGGCATCCCGATCCTCGGCCTGTGCCTGGGCCTGCAGTGCATGGCGATCGAGGTCGCGCGGGACGTTGCCGGGATGGCCGACGCCAACAGCGCCGAGTTC
>JASHXW010000049.1 GCA_030043395.1 Streptosporangiaceae bacterium | reverse complement strand
CGCCGTCGGCGGCCGAGACAGTGAACAGCGCGGCGTCGGCTGCCCGCAGGCCGGCGCGCAGGTCCCCGATGAAGTCGGCGTAGCCAGGCGTGTCGAGCAGGTTGACCTTGATGTCCCCGTACATGAACGGTGCGAGGGTCAGGTTGACCGAGCGCTGCTGGCGGATCTCGACGTCGTCGAAGTCGCTGACCGTGCTGCCGTCCTCGACGCGGCCGGCCCGCTGGATAGTCCCGGTCGCTACCAGGAGCGCCTCGACGAGAGTCGTCTTTCCTGCCCCGGAGTGGCCGACCAGCACAACGTTGCGTACGTTCTCGGCCTGGCCGACCGAAGGTGCCCTGCCCGCGGCGCCCGGTGTTGCCTTCTCCGCCATGCCAACGCCTCCTTGCGTTCATGTTGGTGCTGCTGCTGCCAGCCTTTACCCACCGGTCCGTCACCACAAGCCCCCTGCCGTAATCGGCGTCCCATGTGTTCGGATCGGCCGTGACTCCCGAGCGGCTGGTGAGGTGGATTGATCAGCCGCCAGTAAGATCAAACGGACATGCTCAAGGTGCTAAGACCCGGACTTGGGCGCCTGCTCACGCCAGTGGGCAAGGCGCTCGCGCGCACCCCGCTGACCCCCAACATGCTCACGGTCATCGGGGCGGTCGGCATGACAGCGGGCGCGCTGACGCTGTTCCCGACCGGCCATCTGTTCGCCGGGACGATGGTGTGCACGGGCTTCGTCCTCACCGACATGCTGGACGGGGCGCTGGCCCGCTATCAAGGGACAACGGGTAAGTTCGGGGCCTTCCTGGACTCCACGCTCGACCGGATCGGCGACGCGGCGGTCTTCAGCGGGATCGCGATCTGGCTCGCCACGGGCGGCCATGACCACCTGCTCGCCGGTGTCGCCCTGTTCTGCCTGGTCGCGGGCGGCCTGGTGTCGTACGCGAAGGCGCGGGCGGAAGGTCTCGGGCTGCGTTGCGACGTGGGCATAGCCGAGCGAGCAGAGCGATTGCTGATCGGCCTCGTTGCTATCGGGCTGTCCGGACTTGGCGTACCGTATGTGCTTTCTATAGGACTCTGGATTCTCGCCGTACTCAGCGCGATCACGTTCGGCCAGCGGGTATACGCCGTGCGGAAGGCCGTGGCTGAATCCCCGGCGAACAACGCGGCCCCAGGCGGCGATGTCGCCATGGAAGACGGTGCTGCCCC
Source organism: Streptosporangiaceae bacterium (assembly GCA_030043395.1). The sequence goes on along the minus strand of JASHXW010000049.1, from coordinate 5,337 downwards.
GGATGGCAGGCGGCCTTCCGGAAAGGGAGCATCCTCAGGGAGCACTGCCGCTGCCACCGGTGGTGCCGCCCCGTAGCGGGGCTCGCTCGCAGTTAGCGAAGGTGAGGTGCCGGGATGAAGGCCAGGCTCGTCGGCGCGGCATACGCGCTTGGCTGGACGGTGCTCTGCCGCCTGCCAGAGTCGTGGGCCGCAGCCATGTTCCGGTTCTTCGCCGACATCGCCTGGCGCAGGCAGGGGCGCGGCGTGCAGGTCCTAGAGGGGAACCTGCTTCGCGTGCTTGGCCCTGAGGTGACCGGCAAGCAGCTGCGGGAGACCTCGCGCGAAGCCATGCGCTCCTACGCGCGGTACTGGCTGGAGGTCTTCAGGCTTCCGGTCATGCCTGCCGAGCGGATAGTCGGGAAGATGCATGAGCTCGGCCACGTTGAGGAGATGTTCGCGAACCTCGAGCGCGGTCGCGGCGTCGTCGTTGCACTGCCGCACATGGGGAACTGGGATCAGGCGGGCGCGTGGGTGATCGGGCGAGGAGCCGGATCCTTCACGACGGTCATGGAGCGCCTGGAGCCGGAGTCGGTCTATGACCGCTTCATGGGCTTCCGTGAGGGGCTTGGCTTCGAGGTGCTGCCCGCGACCGGCGGGCCGCATCCGTTCGGGGTCCTGGCGCAGCGGCTGCGTGCGGGCAAGCTCGTGACGCTGCTGTGCGACCGCGATGTGACAGGCAGCGGAATTGAAGTCGACTTTTTCGGTGAGAAGGCACTAATGATGGGCGGTTCGGCGGCTCTGGCCGTGCAGACTGGCGCGGCGCTCATGCCGGCCACGCTGTGGTTCGAGGACGGCGGCTGGGGCGTGCACATCCATGCGGAGATTCCCGTGCCGGCCGCCGGGGACCGGCGGCAGAAAGCCGCCCAGATGACCCAGGAAATCGCGCGCGTCTTCGAGCAGGGGATCAGGGAGCATCCCGCTGACTGGCACATGCTGCAGAGAGTATTTGTTCGCGACCTCGATCCAGACCGGCTCGCGGCGGCAGTCGCCAAGGCGCGCGCCGGCCAGCAGGAAGTCGCCGCGGGCGCGCCAGCGCCCACCGCGCCAGAGCCAAGCGAGCCTGCGCCGAACGAGGCTGAGCTGAACGCGGCCGAGCCAGGCGCCAAGGCGGCCGGGTCGTGAGAGTCGGCATCGTCTGCCCGTACTCGTGGGATGTTCCCGGCGGTGTGCAGGAGCACATCAGGGACCTCGCCGAGTCCCTGATCGACCTCGGTCACCATGTCTCGGTGCTGGCTCCGGCCGATGACGACGAGGCGCTCCCGCCCTATGTCGTCCCGGCCGGCCGGGCGGTCGCCGTGCCCTACAACGGCTCCGTGGCCCGGCTCTCGTTCGGCCCGTTGTCGGCGAACCGGGTGCGCCGCTGGATCAAGGAAGGCACCTTCGACATCCTGCACGTGCACGAGCCAGCCGCCCCGAGCCTGTCCCTGATCGCGTGCTGGGTCGCGGACGGGCCGATCGTCGCGACCGTGCATGGCGCGACGACGCGGTCGCGGGTGATGCACGCCGCCGAGCCGATGCTGCGTTCCGCGCTGGAGAAGATCAGCGGCCAGATCGCGGTCTCGGAAGCGGCACGCACGACCCTGGTGCGCCACCTCGGCGGCGACGCCGTGCTGATCCCCAACGGCGTATGCGTCCGCAGGTTCGAGAAGGCCGAGCCCCTGCCAGGCTGGCCGGGTGAGGGCGGGGCAATCGGCTTCCTCGGCCGGATCGACGAGCCGCGCAAGGGGCTCGCCGTGCTCCTGCGCTCGTTCGAGATCATCGGCCCGCAGCGGCCAGGACTCCGGCTGCTGATCGCCGGCCGCGGCGACGAAGCCAGCGTGATGGCGCGCGTCCCAGCCGCGCTGCGCGACCGGGTGGTGCTGCTCGGCCAGGTGAGCGAGTCCGTCAAGGTGCAGGTCTACCACTCAGTGGACGTGTTCTGCGCCCCGAACACCGGCGGCGAGAGCTTCGGCATCGTCCTGGCCGAGGCCATGGCCGCGGGGGCGCCGATCGTGGCCAGCGACCTCGACGCGTTCCGCCGGGTCCTGCGCGGCGGCCGGGCTGGAGAGCTGTTCGAGAACGGCAACGCCGAGGACCTGGCCGCCGCGATCGGACGGCTGCTCGACGACCCGGAACGGCGCGCCACGCTGTCCGCATCCGCCTCCGCAGCGGTGCGCGACTACGACTGGCCCAAGATCGCGCGCGACGTGGTCAAGGTGTACGAGGCCGTGCTGCCAGCCGGCCGGGCGCCGGTGCGGCCGACGGCGCGGCCTGGCAGGCCGCGGAACTAATGGGGACCTGAATGGGCCTGGCGTTCAGCCTGATCGTCATCATCGTGCTGGCGATGACGGGCGTGTACATCTCGTGGCGGGCCGGCCGGCTTGACCGGCTGCACACCCGGCTCGAGACGGCCCGCGCCGCGCTGGACGCAGCGCTGCTCAGGCGCAGCTCGGTGACGCTCGAACTAGCCGCATCGGGGCTGCTCGACCCGGCGACGAGCCTGCTGCTCGGCGACTGCGCGCATGACGCCAGGGCGGCTCAGGACGCGCGTGAGCTGGCCGAAAGCGACCTGACGCGAACACTGCGGACAGTCCTGACGCAGCCGGAGTTCAGGGCATCGGTGGAGGGCCAGGACGGCGCCGACGAGCTGCTTGCCGAGGTCGAGGCGACGGCGCAGGGCGTCTACATCGCCAGGAAGTTCTACAACGACGCGGTTGCCGCCACCATCGCCACCCGCCGCCGCTGGCTGGCCAGGACGCTGCGGCTGGCTGGCGGCGCTCCGATGCCCGAGTTCTTCGAGATCGACGACAACATCTCCGCAAGCGGCATGGACGAGCACGGCACCGATATGCCGCACCTGGCGGGCTGAACGCCGGCTCAGCCTGCCGCCCCCGGGAAGCTGACCGGTCGCGCCGCTGCGCCTACCATGGAAGCTGTCAAGCGCGGTAATTCAGCCGCGGATGAGAAGTGAGGAAGCACCGTGTCAGTCCATGGCTCCACCGGCAATCCCGGCAATAGCGGCAGCGCAAGCGGCAGTGGCTCGGCAGCCAGCCATCGAGCGGACGACGTAGCCGCCTCCGCGGACGGCGCCGCGGCCGTGACCGGTACGCAACGGGTCAAGCGAGGCATGGCTGACATGCTCAAGGGCGGCGTCATCATGGACGTCGTCACGCCGGAGCAGGCGAAGGTCGCCGAGGATGCCGGAGCCGTGGCCGTGATGGCGCTCGAGCGCGTGCCCGCCGACATCCGGGCCCAGGGCGGCGTCGCGCGGATGAGCGACCCTGACATGATCGACGGGATCATCGCGGCGGTCTCGATCCCGGTCATGGCCAAGTGCCGGATCGGCCACTTCGCCGAGGCGCAAGTGCTCCAGGCGATCGGCGTGGACTACATCGACGAGTCCGAGGTGCTCACGCCCGCCGACGAGGCGCACCACGTGGACAAGTGGGCGTTCACGGTGCCGTTCGTCTGCGGCGCGACGAACCTCGGCGAGGCGCTTCGCCGGATCACCGAGGGCGCGGCGATGATCCGCTCCAAGGGCGAGGCCGGGACCGGCAACGTCGTCGAGGCGACCAGGCACATGCGCAACATCCGGGCCGACATCCGCAGGCTGGCCGGCCTGTCGGCGGACGAGCTGTACACCGCCGCGAAGGAGCTTCAGGCGCCCTACGAGCTGGTGGCGGAGGTGGCGGCGGCAGGCAAGCTGCCCGTCGTCCTGTTCACCGCCGGGGGCATCGCGACGCCGGCCGACGCGGCCATGATGATGCAGCTCGGCGCGGACGGCGTCTTCGTCGGCTCGGGCATCTTCAAGTCGGGCGACCCGGCTGCCCGCGCGGCCGCCATCGTCAAGGCGGCGACCTTCCACGACGACCCGGACGTGATCGCCAAGGTGTCCCGCGGCTTGGGCGAGCCGATGGTCGGAATCAACCTGAGCACCCTGCCGCCCGAGCAGCGCTACGCCGACCGCGGCTGGTAACCGGGAGACGGGCTGGCTAGCCAGGCTCGGCTAGCCCAGGATCGCCGCGACCGCCCGGCTGGTATCGGCCAGGTCCGGCAGGACGGCGTGCGCGCCGGATCGCGCGAGCTCCTCGATCGTGAACCGGCCAGTGGCGACCGCGACCGCCCGGGCGCCAGTCGCCAGCGCCGCCTCGACATCCAGCGGGGTGTCACCGACCAGGATGGTCCGCTCCCCGTCGAAGGCCCTGGGCCCGGCTCCGTACGCCTCAGCGGCGCGGCGCCTGGCCAGCGGCACGAGCTCGGCCCTGACCTCGTGCTCGTTGCCGTATGCGCCGACCTCCAGGTCCAGGTGCTTGGTCAGGCCGAGCGAGGCGAGCTTGACCTCGGCCAGTGCCCGGACATTGCCGGTCAGCAGGGACTGCCGTACCGGAGCGCCCGTGACCTGCGCTGCGGCGCCGTCCGCGAGCGCCGCGATGGCCGCAGTGGCCCCTGGCAGCGCCCGTCCCCGCTCCGCGACCATCGTGGCCAGCCCTGGCGCGAGCCTGGTCAGCGCTGCCTCGAACAGCTGCACCTGACCGCGCGGATCGGGCACGTCGGCCAGGGTCAGCACGTCGAGCGCGATGGCGCGGTCGGTCCTCCCGGCCATGTTCGCCTCGGCGGCCTCCGCGGGCAGCTCCCGGCCGTACAGTTCGGCGAACGCCTGCTCATACAGGTGTCGTCCGACGCCGTAGGTGTCCACGAGCGTGTAGTCGACATCCCAGAGGACGAGAAAGGGGGACACGCCCCGGAGAGTACCAGCGGCGGCTGACCCCGGCCGGGGCTAGACTCTCGGCGTCCGGGCTCGCCTGACCGGGGGCGAACCTAGACCGAGTGGCACGGGAGCGAGGCGGCGGTACGTGGCAGGCCGGATCCGCGACGAGGACATCGAGCTCGTGCGCTCCCGGTCGCCCATCGCCGACGTGGTGGGGGAGTACCTGCAACTTCGCGGGGCTGGCGGCGGCTCGCTCAAGGGCCTGTGCCCGTTCCACGACGAGAAGACGCCGTCGTTCAACGTCACGCCGGCCCGGGGCCTGTGGTACTGCTTCTCCTGCGCCGCGGGCGGTGACGTCATCGCGTTCATCCGCAAGATCGACAGCCTCGGGTTCACCGAGGCTGTCGAGCGCCTGGCCGCCAGGGCCGGCATCGAGTTGCGGTACGAGCAGGGCGGTCACGTCCCCGGCCAGGAGCAGTCAAAGCGCCGCAGGCTGATCGAGGCGCACCGGGTTGCCGCGGATTTTTACGCGGAACAATTCCTCGCGCCCAGTGCCGCGCACGCACGGGAATTCCTGCTCTCGCGTGGCTTCGCGATTGCCGACGCGCAGC
>JASHXW010000563.1 GCA_030043395.1 Streptosporangiaceae bacterium | reverse complement strand
GTCGGCCGTCGGCCAGTCCTCTACAGGTGCGCCGAGCGATACTGTGCGGCCCTCCTTGATTTCGCTGATGGCTGCTAGCACGGCGGCAGGCGTCATGTAGTTGAGCGCGCCACGCCGGTCATCTGGTCCCCACGGCACCTGGCCGCGTAGCCGCTCGTACAGGGAGCGGAACTCTGTCTCGGGCATCCGCTCCGGCGCCGCATGGCCCGGGTCCGCGCCTGTACGGCTGGTCATCTGACTCAGGCCAACCGCCGTGCTAGGTGGTCGTCATGCTCGGTCATGCCTGCACTCTTCTCGCCGGAGAGAGGCGAGGCATCCCCCCATCTAGGTGAAGACCGGGCGCAGGCGCAGATCGCCCGCCGGCAATACCCACATAGGGGCGATGCCCGCGGGCATCTAACCCAGGGACGATAAGTGCCGGGGACGCTACCCCGAGACAGACGCTGGCGCCGCGACAAGCGCCAGCCTGCCGCCGAGCGTGGCTGGGATGAATAGCTCACAGAGGTAGGGAAGGACCTGATATGGCTGCCGACAAAGTAGATGCACTAGTGATCTTCGGAGCGACCGGAGATCTAGCCAAGCTGGAAACCTTCCCGGCTCTGGTCGGACTAGTGGAACGCGGCGTGCTCACCATGCCAGTGGTTGGGGTGGCCAAGAGCGGCTGGGGCCTAGAGCAGTTCCGCGACTACGCCGTCGGGTCACTCAAGCTCAACAAGATGGACCCCAACACCGCAGCTGCCAAGAAGATGATCAGCCTGCTGCGCTACGTGGACGGCGACCTCGATGACGACGCCACCTACACGGCGATGTCAAACGCCGTCGGCTCCGACGGTCCGGTGCTGTTCTACCTGGAGGTACCGCCGTTCCTGTTCGGGCGCATCGCCCAGGGCATCGTCACCGCGGGCCGTAGCACTGGCGCCCGGGTCATGGTGGAGAAGCCGTTCGGCACCGACCTGGCCAGCTCCCAGAAACTGAACGAGACGATGCACCAGCACTTCAGCGAGGAGGCCATCTTCCGGGTCGATGACTGGCTGGCCTTCGACCCCGTAGAGAACGTGCTGTTCAGCCGATTCGCCAACGGGGTGCTGGAGCCTCTGCTCAACCGGACCTACGTCGAGAGCATCCAGATCACCATGGCCGAGGCCTTCGACGTATCCGACCGGGGCGGTTTCTACGACAAGACCGGCGCCATCCGCGACGTAGTCCAGAATCACATGCTGCAGGTGCTGGCCACGATCATGGCCGACCCGCCGGAAGGGCCAGGCCTGTCTGGCTGGCCGGATTCCAAAGCGCGGCTGATCGCCTCGCTTACCCCGCTGGACCCCGAGCACACCGTGCGCGGCCAGTACGAGGGCTACCACGACGTGGACGGCGTCGATACACATTCGACGGTCGAGACCTACGTCGCCGTCCGGCTGATGAGCGACTCATGGCGGTGGGCCGGCGTTCCCATCGTGATCCGGGCCGGGAAGTGCATGCCCGTAACGGCGACTGAGGTGACAGTCCGGTTCCGCCACCCGCCGCGGGACATCTTCAACCTGGAGCCGTTGCCGCGTAACAACGAGGTCCGGTTCAGGATCTGGCCAGAGACTGCGGTCTCGCTTTTGCTCGCAGGCAAGAAGCCGGGTTCCGGCTGGGAGCCGAGGATGGATGACCTCACCTTCGCCGAGCAGCCGGGGAGTGACCAGCGGCCCTACGACCGGCTGATCGGCGCCGCGCTCGACGGCGAGCGATGGCAGTTCGCCCGGCAGGACACCGTGGAGACCGCGTGGAAGATCGTGGACCCGGTGCTCGGCGACGCCACGCCGGTCCACCCGTACGCCAAGGGCACCTGGGGCCCGAAGGAAGCCGACCGGCTGCTGCCAGAGAGGGACGCCTGGCGCGACCCCGAAGGCTAACTAGACCCGCGCTCCGTCACCGAGGTTCACCGGTAATGCCGTGGACTGCGCTCGCACCCGCATTCGGCATGTGGGCCAGCGAGTTCCACCGTCGCAACGGCGGGTATAGCAGGTCATGGTAGTCGTAAGCGCACGCGCCGTAATGCAGGGCAGCCGGTAGCTAACTGTCGGCTTAAGCCCCTAAGCGGCGGCGGACACCATGTTCTGGAGGGTGCGCCAACTGGCCAAAAAGGTGCGAATTCAGCATCCAATTGCGGTCGAAGGTTCGCTGGCGGCCGTAAATGGGCACCAAGCGGTCTCGGTAGCGCCTGACGTTGCCCAGTATCTGCTAGACGCCAAGGTCTCCGTGCCGTCAACTCGGCCTGGTGCCGTGAGCCGCGCAAGCCTCGTCAGCGCCGCTCGTTCGGGCAATACCCGATTCGTCTCAGTCACGGCGCCGGCAGGCTACGGCAAGACGACATTTCTCGCGGAGTGGGCAGAGGCGGAGGATCGCCGCGTGGCGTGGCTGTCAGTCGACCGCCTCGATGACGATCCCGCAGTGCTGCTTCTCTCGCTGGCTTCCGCATACCACCGTGCTGGTCTCGGCCGTGTCGATCTGGTCGCCGAGATGCGCGGGCCCGGAGCATCGGTGCTAGCCCAGGCTGCGCCGCGGTTGGCCTCAGAGCTCAGCGCGAGCTCCAATCCGTTCGTTCTCATGTTGGACGATCTTCAGGAACTGCATTCACTCGCCTCGCAGGACGTGCTGGGCGTGGTGATCTCGGGAATTCCGGAGGGTTCGCAGCTCGCGGTGGCCAGTCGCTCTGAAGAACATCACCTGCCAGTGCTTCGGGCTAAGGGCGAGGCGCTCGAGTTCGGGCCCGGGGACCTGGCGGTCGACGCGACCGGCGCACAGCAGATCTTCGATCACGCGCAGGTCAGCATCAGCCCTCAACAGGCCGCCACCGTGACCGAGCGGACAGAAGGTTGGCCGACTGGCATTTACCTCGCCGCTCTCATTGCGCGGAAAACGCGCGGCCAGGACCCTACCGTCACAGGTGATGACCGGTATGTAGCGGACTATCTCTACCATGAGGTCCTAAGCCGGCAGCCGGAGGAGCTGCAGGAGTTTCTGCGGCGCACGGCGGTGCTCGAACAGCTCTCCGGTCCCCTGTGCGACGCCGTCCTGGGGTCGTCAACGGCGGCCGCCACCCTGCGCCACCTCGAGGACTGCTGCCTGTTCCTGACACCGCTCGATCGCCGTCGAGCGTGGTACCGCTACCACCCGCTACTTCGCGAGTTCCTGCTTGGCGAGCTCCGTCACCGGGATCCAGACGCTCTCCGCACGCTGCATCGGCGAGCCGCTGACTGGTATGAATCCAACGGATCCCCGCAGCAGGCCCTGGAGCACCTGCTGCACACCGACGACTGGGATCGCGCGATGCGACAGGCGGCCGCCTTGACGCTGCCCATGTACGGGGCCGGCCAGATGGCGACAAATCAGCGCTGGTACCGCGCGATCGGCGACGAGCGCATAGCGCGCTACCCCCCGCTCGCGGTGATGAGGTGCTACGAGGCGGTCCTCACTGGCGACGCGCCGGGGGCCGAGCGTTGGGCGGCCATCGTCGATGCTGCCTCATTCGACAGCGCTCCTCCAGACGGATCGGCTTCCTTTGAGTCGGCCCGGGCAATGTTGCGGGCTGTCATGTGCGCCAGCGGGCCTGAGGAGATGCTGGCCGACGCGGCCTACGCCCTGTCCCAGGAGCCAGCCTGGAGCCAATGGCGCGCCGCGGCGCTGTGGTCACTCGGTGAGGCGAACCTGATCGCTGGGCAGCCTGAGAGGGCCAGGGTCCTTCTGGCCGAGGCGTCTGCCGCTGCTGACGCGAGCAAGCCCGATACGGTCGTCGTCTGTGAATCCGAGCTCGCGTTGCTCGACATGGATCGCGGGGACTGGAACGAGGCGGCGGCGAGGCTGGAGCGCGCCCGGGCAACGACAGATAAATGGCGCTTGCACGACTACGTCACGAGCCTGCTGGCCTCCGCCGGCGCTGCCAGGCTTTCGGTGCATCGGGGCGACCTCCATCAAGCGCGTATCGAGCTCGCACGCGCGATGCGAGCGCGCCCATCAGCCAGCGCTGCATTTCCGATCATGGCCGTCCGGCTGCGGCTGCAGCTGGCCAGGGTGTTTGTGTCGATCGCCCAGCCTGCCACGGCGCGCCAGTTGCTCCGTGAAATCGACGACATCTTGGTCCAGCGCCCGGCGCTCGGGACCCTCGCCGAGGATGTTGAAGGCTTCCGGCGCGTCCTTGGATCCGGTGATCACGCAGGAGCGACCGGCAGACCGCCACTAACCCCGGCAGAGCTGCGGTTGCTGCCCTACCTGCAAACACACCTGACCGCCGACCGGATCGCGGAGCGGCTGTTCCTCTCGAGCCACACCGTCAAGACACAAGTGAAGTCGATCTATCGCAAGCTGGACGTCTCGTCGCGCGACGACGCGGTGCAAAAGGCCAAGGCAGTCGGGCTGCTCGGCGGGTAGCGGTGCCCGTGTCTTGAATCTCCGAATGCCACGCCGACTGGTGCGCAACTTACCCTCATCGAGGCGATGCAGCTAGCCACCTCACTGTTCCGACAATGGAGGCAAGGACCTGCCACCTTGCCCGGGTCTTATGGTCCCCGGCAACGAGGAATGATATGGATCAGACAGTCGGATTCCAGGAGACATTGCGCAGGCTGGCGATCATCGACGAGCGTTTCGTCGAGGAGCGAGCCGGACTAGGGCTTGGCCTTCCCCGCTCTTCGCAGATGGATGCCAAGACCAAAGCTCTGGTGCAGATGGGGGCCGTGGTCGCGATCGGCTCACCAGGCGTCTGCGTGGAGTGGACCACTACCAGGGCACTAGCAGCGGGCGCAACCCAGGAGCAGATCACGGACGTGCTGTTGGCTGTCGCGCCGACCGTCGGGCTCTGCCGGGTCATCGGCGCGGTCGCGGACGTCGCGTCCGCGCTCGGGTATGACGTGGAGTCCGCGCTGCTGGACTCGCCTGACGACTGACTCGAGGTGATCCACCCACTGGAGGTTGTGGTGAATGCGAAAGCGGTGAAGAACGTCCTCTTGGCGGCTTCCGCGACGGCGATAGCGTGGCTTGCATTCGCATTCCGGCGCGGTCACAAGGGGCAGCGGGCGATCCAGGAACACGATTCGCCGCGTCCGCGTACTATGCCGGCAACCGGGACCGGACGGGCGGGTGCCGAAGCCCCCGGTAGCGCTGCGGCGAGCGGCGGCGCGGGGCCTGATCGCCGTGAGCGCCGACGGCTCCTCGCCGCCGGACTGATTGGCACCCTCGCGGCCACCGTCCTCAGTGCTGTGTTCCTCGTGTGCTTCATCGGCGGCTTGCATGACCCCGGACCGCGATCAGTTCCGATCGGAGTGGTTGGGTCACACGCGCAAGCATCCCGCCTCCGCTCTGCGCTGGATCACCAGGTTCCCGGGGACTTTACGGTCCGCAGGTATCCGACGGAGGCTGCTGTGCGCCACGCGATATTCGGGCGCACCGTAGACGCCGCGCTCGTGCCGGGCAAGCCCGCCCAGCACCTGCTGGTCGCCTCTGCGGTCAGCGTGAGCGAAACGAACGCCATCATCAAGGTGTTCCATGCCGCGGCGGCCCATGCCCGAGTGCCCCTAGCCGTGCAGAACATCCGGCCACTCCACCCCACCGACCCAGATGGCCTATCGATGCTGTTCTTCGTCGTCGGATTGCTGACCCCGAGCCTGGTGGTGGGAAACCTGCTGATCAGCCGTATCGGCCCGAGGCTGAACATCATTTGGCATATCGGATTGATACTGATATACGCACTCATTGTGTCGGCTGTGGCGACAGCGATAGCTGACGCGTGGATCGGCGCGCTGACTGGCGCGCCCTGGGCGATCTTCGGCATCGGCGCGCTGCTGGCCTTCGCTGTCGCCCTGGCGAGCGCGGCCGCCGCCCGGTGGGCGGGCGGCATCGGCTATGTGATCGTGCTGCTTCTGTTCGTACCGGTCGGCATCTCCTCTTCCGGAAGCACGCTTGGGCCCAGAATGATTACGCCGTGGTACGCCGACCTCGGCATGGCATTGCCTCCGGGCGCCACCCAAACCACGGTCCGGAACGTCACCTACTTCAGCGGCAACGCCATCACTGTCCCGCTGCTGATCTTGTCCGCATGGGCGCTGGCGGGCCTGATAGCGCTGGCAATGGCTGCCCTGCTGAATCCTCCGATGCCACACCAAGGCGGGCAGAAGCCGGACGCTGCCGCTAGCAGCGCCGCGGCCACGGCCGACAGGCACGAGGCCAGCGTCACAGTATGACCTGGGCAGCCAGAGTGACCAAAATGACGGGCCGCAACGTTCCTGGCTCCCCGCCAAGACCCGCGAGCGCCGAATAACCCTAACTGGGTGATGCCTGCAGTCTGCTCAAGCTCGACTGTGGACACAAGACACGATCTCATCGGGGGGAAGTCGTGGCAGAGGACTTCGACGTCATCGTCGTGGGTACCGGAGCTGGCGGCGGGACGCTGGCCTATACGCTCGCGCCATCCGGCAAGCGCATCCTGCTGCTCGAGCGAGGCGACTA
>JASHXW010000048.1 GCA_030043395.1 Streptosporangiaceae bacterium | reverse complement strand
CGCCGAGGCTGACGAGATCGTCGTGGTGACGCCGAGCCTGGACCGGGAGCGCCGTAAGGCGAGCTACGCAGCGATCGCCGACGCCTGGCGCCGCGCCGCCTGAACTGGCCGTGCTGGGTTGCGGCTAGCTACGATGCGCAGCGTGACGTTCGCGGACTGGCGGTGAACGATGGCTGGCATCGGGGTAAGGGACGAGTTGCTGGCCGCTCAGACCCTGCGCACCATGGGCTCGGCTCCCTATGGAGGCGCCGATATCGGCGAGTGCCTGGCGACGGCGGCCAAGGTCGACGGCACGAACCTGACTAGCTGGCACGACGCATGGGCCGCGACGGCCAGCACTGTCCTGGCGCTGGCCGAGGACGAGCTCGCGGCCGGCCGAACCGAGAGCGCCCGGCTGGCGTTCTGGCGAGCGTCCAGCTACTTCCGCACTGCCGGGGTCATGCTCATGGCAAAGCCCGTGGATCCTCGGCTGGTGCAGGCCTACGCGCGCCAGACCGAGGCGTTCCGGCACGGGGCTGCCCTGCTCGCGCAGCCAGCTGAGATCATCCAGATCCCGTACGAGGGAACGAACCTGCCTGGGTACTTCTACGCAGCGGGTCAGGATGACCGGCCCAGGCCGACGGTGATCCTGGTCGGCGGCTACGACGGGACGGCCGAGGAACTGTACTTCCTCAACGGCGCGGCCGCGCTCGACCGCGGGTACAACGTGGTGGCGTTCGACGGCCCCGGCCAGGGAGCCGCTTTGCTGGAGCAAGGACTGGTCCTGCGGCCGGACTGGGAGGCTGTCATCACGCCGGTCGTGGACTACGTCCTCTCCCGCCCGGGTGTCGACGCGACCCGGCTCTCGCTCATCGGCCTGAGCCTCGGCGGATACCTCGCGCCGCGCGCCGCGAGCGCGGAGCACCGGCTGGCCGCGTGCATCGCGGACTGCGGTTCTTTCGATCTCTTCGACGCCGCTATCGAGCGCATTCCCGGGCCGCTTGCCGGCGGCCTCTCCAACGACCAGGGCCTGGCCTCCTCCGTCCTGCGCCGCGTCCTTCGCGGACTGGAGCGCAAGCCGACCGCGGGTTGGGCGTTGCGGCGTGGTCAGCTCGTCCATGGCGTCGACGACCCGCTTCAGTACCTGCAGTGCCTGAGGGATTACTCGCTGAAGGATCGCGCCGGCGCCATTACCTGCCCCGTTCTGGTCTGCAACACCGATAAGGACGACATCAGCAAGTCGGCGCCACAGTTGTTCGGTGAGTTGCGTTCTGAAAAAGCGTTCATCACCTTCACGGCGGCGCAGGGTGCGGGTGATCACTGCGAGGCGGCCGCGCGCACTTTGTATCACGCACGATCATTCGGCTGGCTCGACGCCGTCCTTGGTCGTGGCTGACGGCTCAGCGCTGGCCGCGGCCCGAGTCGTCGTTACGATGGGTGTCGTGTTTCCTGACCGGCTCTCCGGGCAGTGCTGTCACCGAGCAAGTCAACCCGGATGGAGGCACCTGGCGTGAACACCGTTCCTGACATCCTGCTCAGCAGCGGCAACAGGATTCCCCAGCTCGGCTTCGGCGTCTTCCTGGTCAAGCCGGCGGACACCGCGCAGGCCGTGGCCGAGGCACTTCAGGCGGGTTACCGGCACATCGACACCGCGGAGATGTACGGCAACGAGAAGGAGGTCGGCGAGGCGATCGAGGCATCGGACCTGAGCCGAGCTGACGTGTTCGTGACCAGCAAGCTCAGTAACGACAGCCATGACCCGGACGACGCCCGCAAGGCCTTCGAGCAGTCGCTTGACGCGCTCGGCTTCGGCTACCTCGACTTGTTCCTGATCCACTGGCCGCTGCCGACCAGGTACGGCGGCGACTTCGTGTCGACCTGGCGAGCCCTCGAGAGGATCTACCGCGACGGCCTGGCCAGGTCCATCGGGGTGTCCAATTTCCAGCCGCATCACCTCAGGCGGTTGCACAACGAGTGCGAGATCCCGCCCGCGGTCGACCAGATCGAGGTGCACCCGTACCTGACGCAGGAAGACGTGCGCGCCTTCTGCGCGGAGCATGAGATCGCCGTCGAGGCGTGGTCGCCCCTTGGCCGGGGCGGCGTGCTCGACGACCCGGAGATCCAGACCATCTCTCGTGACACTGGCAAGACCGCGGCCCAGGTTGTCCTGCGCTGGCACATCCAGCGGGGCGACATCATCTTCCCGAAGTCTGTGCATCGCGCTCGGATCAAGGAGAACTTCGACATCTTCGACTTCGAGCTGACGCCGGAGCAGATGGCGTCGATCACCGCGCTGAACAAGAACGAGCGCGTCGGCCCGGATCCGGACAAGTTCGCCGGCTGAGCAGGCGGATCACGCCAGCCCTTTAGCCGGCTTTGCCAGTGCCCGCATCCTGGGTCACGTGATCTTGACGACCTTGGACTTAGCCAGCATCTTGCCGCTGGCATCGTTGGCCTGGGCGGCGAAGTACGGCCCGGCGGTCCTGACCGGGATCGCGGTCTCGAAACCTGTCCGCTGCGCCGTCTTGATCTTCCGCAGTGCCGCGCTGGTCGCTCCGGCGTAGACCGTCCAGGACTCCACTTCGGTGGCGCCGTTCCAGCTTGCGTAAACCGTCGCTCCTGTCGTGGCAGGCCTCGCGGCGGCGACCGGGAGCGCGGCCGGCTTGCCCGTCCAAGCCATCGAGAACGCGCGGTAAGAGGGGGCCTTGGGGTACATAACGCCCTCCATGAGCAGCGTGCCGTCGGGGGCGAACTGAGAGAAGCTCGGCGCGGTGCCCCAGCCCACGAACACGTCGCCTGCTGGTATGGGCTGCACGCTTCCCATCGCCGAGGCCAGCACGCCCCCAGCGGGGTGCGTAAAGGCCTTGGTGAGCTCGGCCCGCCGTCCCGTCTCGTCGATGCTCAGGAGCAGTGCGCGCGACTGCGGCTCGTTGGCCAGGCT
>JASHXW010000562.1 GCA_030043395.1 Streptosporangiaceae bacterium | reverse complement strand
ACGATGGACGCTGCTGCCACGCACGCGGCGACCTGGTCGCCCTTCCACATGGCCAGCGCGGGGACGGCGAGGCCCGGTACCTCGAAGCCGTCGGTCAGCACGTATCCGGGGCAGGCCGGCAGCCCGGCGAGCGCGCGCCGCATCCCGGCCACGTTGCACACGTGCAGGCCGAGCCTGTCGATCTCGCCCGGCTCGATGATGACCACGCTCCAGGCCAGCGCGGAGCGCACGATCTGCTTGTACGCGGCCTCCCTGGCGCGGGCGGTCAGCACCTTTGAGTCAGCGATCTCGGTGCTCTCGTCGCCGGCCCATCGATCGAGGGCGACGGCTGCCACGACGAGCGGCCCGGCGCACGCTCCGCGCCCGGCTTCGTCGATCCCCGCGACCGGCCCGAGGCCAGCCCGGACGAGCACCCGCTCGTAGCCGGTCAGCCCGGTACCGCGCCTTGGCGTGTAGCCGACCGGGCGGCTGGCGGCGTCCACCCCGGCGAACTCCACGCGCACCGGCCCGGGAGCCGCCTTCCTGGCCCTGGCAGCCAGTATTGCCGCTCGCTTCGCTCGCGCCGATCGCGTCATGCGCGCCGTTGACCTGGGCACCAGCTCACTCCTGCGGCGACGCCAGGCGACGGCTGAGACGACGCAGACGGCGACGATCTCGCGTGCGCTGCGCCAGCCTCAGCCTCAGCCGGCGCTGCAGCAACGTCAGCGGCACGGCCGCGAGGAACCCGCCGGCCAACGGCACGTACGGCGGCGACGGCCTGATCGCGATGCCGTCTGCCAGGGCCCTGTTCGCCGCGAGTGCGCTGTTCTGGGCCAGCGCCTTCGCTGCTGGCAAGCCCTCACCGGATGCCGAGGAGCGCGCCAGCCGCGACGAAGCGGCCGCCGACCTGGCTGGCTGATTCAGCCCCGACTGGTTGAAGGTCGAGGGAATCGGCAGGATCCGGAAGCGGCTCGGCGGCCACACGATCATGAACGCCCGCCCGATCACCTTGTTCTCCGGGATAGTCCCGTCCCGGTCATAAGAAGCGCAGGTGGGCGTCAGGTACGTGTAGGCGCAGTCATGCAGCCGGGAATCCGCGGAGATCGGCCTGTTGTCGCCCATCACCCATAGCCGCCCTGGCGGCACTACGACGTTGAACGCCCCCTGCGACGGCTGCGCTCCGGGGATCAGGTAGGACTGCTCGTGCAGCGCGATGCCGTTGACCGTGACCAGCCCCTCCGCGTTGCAGCATCGCACGTGGTCGCCAGGCAGCCCGATCACCCTCTTGATGTAGTCCGTCTGCCCGGGCGGCGACCCGAACAGGTCCCTGACGGAGGTCACTACCTTGCCCAGCGTGTCGTCGTAGGCACGGGCAAGCGGGTTGTGGACCGGCGCGGAATGCTGCGGCGGATCCCACGACCCGGTTCCGTTGAAGACCACGATGTCGCCGCGTTCGATCGGCCGCAGGTGATACACGAGCTTGTTGACCAGGACCTTGTCACCAGGCAGGAGGGTGTCCTCCATCGACTGTGACGGGATGAAGAACGGCTGCACCACGAAAGTCTTGATCAGCAGCGCGATCGTGAGCGCTACGGCGAACAAGACCACGGTCTCCTGCAGGAACGACCAGCCGCTCCGCTTAGCGGGCTCCTCCTCGTCGCCAGGCTCGTCCGACTCGGGCAGGTCGGCAACGTCCGCTCCGGCCTCATCTTGCGCCAGAGTGTCACCTATGCGCTGCTCGTCGTTCATCATCACCTTCCAGCCTAGCTGCCTGCGGACTGGTACAGCGGCCCCAGCGCGGCCCGCCCTGGCCACGAGCGACTGAGCAGCCAGGAACTGCCTGTTTTGGGCATGAACGAAATTCCCGCCACGACTGCAGGTGGGCAGCCTACCGGCCGTCCAGGGCTAATCCGGCCGTCCCGCCGTCCAGCCGGGAGGAGTCCAG
The DNA here is from genome assembly GCA_030043395.1 of Streptosporangiaceae bacterium. The sequence continues at coordinate 4,732 of JASHXW010000562.1, read as the reverse complement.
ACAGGCAACGGTGCGGAAGGCCCGCGCGTTCCCCGTCAGCGAATGGCCTGGTCCGTGGGCCGGTGACGGCGATGGCGAAGGCGCCTTCGCGTGCGCACGCGGCGCTGCAGCACAGTCAGCGGCACGGCGGCGACGAGTCCGGCAGCGAGCGGCACGTAGGGCGGCGACGGCCGGACCGGGACGCCGTCGGCCAGGGCCCGCGCAGCCGACGCCGCCGCCGGTGCGGACGCCGCGGAGTCTCCGGCCGGGCGGTTCAGCCCGGGCTGGTCGAACGTGGACGGAATCGGCAGGCTACGGAACCGGCTCGGCGGCCACACGATCAGGAACACCCGGCCGATGACCTTGTTGATCGGGATCGTGCCGTCGCGGTCATAGGGCATGCACGAGGTGTCGGGGTCCTTGTACGCGCAGTCGTGCAGCCGCGAATCCGAGGAATCCTGCCTGTGGTCGCCCATCACCCACAGCCGGCCGGGCGGGACCACGATGTTGAACGGGTACTGCGAGGGCCGGTTGCCTGGGAACAGGTAGGACTTCTCGTGCAGCGCGATGCCGTTGACCGTGACCAGGCCCTGGGCAGTGCAGCATCGCACGTGATCGCCTGGCAGCCCGATCACCCGCTTGACATAGTCCGTCTGGCCGACCGGAGTGCCGAACAGGCTCTTGATCGACGTCACCAGCTTGCCGAGCGTGTCGTCATAGATGCGGGCAAGTTCGCTGTGGCTCTGCCCGGCAGCGGGCGCGGGCGGTTCCCACGACCCGGTCCCGTTGAAGACCACGATGTCGCCGCGCTCGATCGGCCGCAGGTGATACACGAGCTTGTTGACCAGGATCTTGTCCCCGATCAGCAGCGTGTCCTCCATCGACCCTGACGGAATGTAGAACGGCTGCACCACGAAAGTCTTGATCAGCAGCGCGATCGTCAGGGCGATCGCGAACAGGACGACCGTCTCTTGCAGGAACGACCAGCCGCTCCGCTTGGCGGCCTCTTGCTCTGAGCCTTGCTCGTCCTCGCCAGGCTCAGCCTCGCCAGGCTCAGCAGGCTCTGGCGGCTTCTCCGAGTCCGCCTCATCGGCGTCCTCGGGAGCACTGGGCGCTTGCCCAGCGGTGGCGACGGAGTCTTCGTCTAGTGTGTCGCGAATGTCCTGCTCGTCGTCCATCATCACCTTCCAGCCTAGCCGCCGGGGAACTAGTCCAACGGCCTCGGCTGGCGTGAAGCTCTGCGACGCTGGCGACGGAAGCGCATCCGCCTCCGAACCCGGTACTGCAGCAGGCTGAGCGGCATGGCTGCGACGAATCCGGCGGCCAGCGGCACGTAAGGCGGCGACGGCCGGACCGGGATTCCCTCGTCCAGCGCACGCGCGGTTGCCGACGCCCGGCTCGCGGTCGTTGCCGACGCTGCCGATGACGACGCCTTCGCTGGTTGGTTCAGGCCGGGCCGGTTGAACGTGGCGGGAATCGGCAGGATCTTGAACTGGCTGGGCGGCCAGATGACCATGAACGCCCGGCCGATCACCTTGTCGATCGGGATCGTGCCGTCGCGGTCATAAGGCGCGCACGAGGTGAGCGGATCCTTGTAGGCACAGTCATGCAGCCGGGAGTCCGCCGAGATCGGCCTGTTGTCGCCCATCACCCACAGCCGCCCTGGCGGCACCACGATGCTGAACGGGTACTGCGACGGCTTCGAACCCGCGATGATGTAGGACTGCTCGTGCAGCGCGATGCCGTTGACCGTGATCAGGCCCTGGGCAGTGCAGCATCGCACGTGATCGCCGGGGAGCCCGATCACCCGCTTGATGTAGTCCGTCTGCCCGAGCGGAGTACCGAACAGGTCAGAGATCGACGTGACGAGCTTGCCGAGCGTGTCGTCCCAGACCCTGGCCACGACATTGTGATTCGGCCCCGCCTGAGCCTGCGGCGGATCCCACGACCCGGTTCCGTTGAAGACCACGATGTCGCCGCGGGCGATCGGCCGCAGGTGATACACGAGCTTGTTGACCAGGACCTTGTCGCCGATTAGCAGCGTGTCCTCCATCGACCCGGTCGGGATGAAGAACGGCTGCACCACGAAGGTCTTGATCAGCAGCGCGATCGTCAGCGCGATCGCGAACAGGACCACGGTCTCCCGCAGGAACGACCAGCCGCCGCGCTTGCCAGGGTCCGCCTGGCCATCGCCCTGCTCGGCATCGGTGCCGGACACGCGGTCCTGCGGCTGGGCGGCAGTCACCCCGGAGTCGCCCTGGTCCATCGCGGCTGCGTCACCGGCAAGCGCGTCATCGTGCATGTTCTGAGGGTCCGGCCGGTCGCTGACCGGTTAGCGCGCTGGCTCCCTGCGCTCCTTGATCCTGGCGGCCTTGCCGCGCAGCGAACGCAGGTAGTAGAGCTTGGCCCGGCGAACCTGTCCCCTCGTCACGACCTCGATCGTCTCGATGGCCGGGGTGTGCACGGGGAAAGTGCGCTCGACGCCTACGCCGTAGCTGATCTTCCGCACCGTGAAAGTCTCGCGAGCGCCGCTGCCTTGCCGGCGGATGACGACGCCCTGGAACACCTGGATCCTGGACCGGTTGCCCTCGGTGACCCTGACGTGCACCTTGAGGGTGTCGCCCGGGCGGAAGGCTGGGATGTCCGAGCGAATCTGTGCCTGCTCAAGCTCGGCAATCGCGGTGTGCATCGCTTCGTCCTCGTTGTCATCACGCGCACGCCTGCGAACGCGCTGAAAGTGACCTGATCGCGGCGAAGGAACGCACGCGACGCTGCCCCGCGCGACAACGGCCGGCAGGGGCAGCGGCTTTTAGTTTGCCACATCTTCGGTACTGACTGCGAAACCAGCCTCGCTCAGCACCTGCCGGTCTCGCGAATCCATCCCCGTCTGCGCGATCCTGGCCGCCAGATCGGGCCTGGCTTGCGCTGTCCGGCGCAGCGCCGCGTCCCTGCGCCACCTGGAAATGGCCGCATGGTTTCCGGACAGGAGCACGTCGGGAACCTCGAGGCCACGCCATACCCGCGGCCTGGTGAAGGAGGGTCCCTCGACCAGCCCTGACATCGGGCCCTCGCCGGCGCCAAACGAGTCGTCCGGCGCCGACTCGGCATTGCCGAGGACTCCGGGCAGCAGCCGGCAGATCGCCTCGATCATCACCAGCACCGCGGGCTCGCCGCCAGCGAGCACGTAGTCGCCGATCGATGCCTCGTGTACGGGCATCAGGCCGCGCGCGTACTCGGCTACCCGCGCGTCGATGCCTTCGTAGCGCCCGCAGGCGAAGATCAGTCTCCCGGCCGCGGCCAGGTCGGCCGCCATCGCCTGGGTGAACAGTGCGCCAGCCGGAGTCGGAACCACCAGATGCGGCTGTTCGCCTGGCTGCGGGCCTTCGCCGAGGATCGCATCGAGCGCCTCGCCCCACGGCTCAGGTTTCATCACCATGCCAGGCCCGCCGCCGAAGGGCGTGTCGTCGACCGTGCGGTGCACGTCGTGCGCCCAGGTCCGCAGGTCATGCATGCTCACGGCGATGTCACCGCGCTGCACTGCCTTGCCGATCAGCGAGACGCCGATCGGCGCGAAGTACTCAGGAAAGATCGTGATGATGTCGATGCGCAGGGCAGTGCCTCCTCCCGCACCGCGGTGATCAGCAGGGCTTCGTCAGCACCATTCTGGCCGGGCCCTGCCGGGCACCGCCTAGATCGCTTCGTCCGGGTCAAGCAGCCCTGGCGGCGGGTCGATGACCAGCATGCCAGCAGCCACGTCCACCTCCGGCACGATCGCGGCGACGAACGGCACCATGATCTCCGCACCCGAGCGTGCTCCCAGGCCCTCGACGACGAGCAGGTCCTGGCCATGGTGCAACACGTCTGCGACCGAACCGACCTGCTCGCCGGATCTGGTCAGCACGCGCAGGCCGATCAGGTCGTGGTCGTAGAACTCCGCCGGGTCAGCGAGTGGCGCAAGCTCGTCGGAGTCGATGGCGAGCACCGTGTCCCGCAGCTCCTCAGCTGCGTCCCTGTCCTCGTAGCCTGCGAACGCGACGAGCAGCCGCCCTGAGTGCCAGCGCGATGCCGATACGGTCAGCGGACCGCGCTCGGCCGGGATCGTAGCCAGCGCCGACCCGGCGGCGAATCGCTGATCCGGGTCGTCGGTGCGGACTTCCACGGTGACCTCGCCGCGCAGGCCGTGGGGTCGCCCGACCCGGCCGACGACAAGCTGCATGCGCTAGCGGACCTCGTCGGCGTCCAGCAGATCCACGCGCACGTACGAGTCGCCGGCAAGGGAGCCGAGCACGGTCCTCAGCGCCCTTGCCGTTCGACCGCCTCGCCCGATGACCTTGCCTAGGTCGTCGGGATGAACTCGGACCTGCAGGACACGCCCCCTGCGCAGGCTGCGGCTGGAGACGCGGACGTCGTCGGGGTAGTCGACGATGCCCCTGACCAGGTGCTCGAGCGCGTCCTCAAGCACCGTCAGTCTCCGCTGCCCGTTTCGGCCGTCGCGGTTTCGCCCGCTTCGGCGCTCGCGTCGGCCTGCGCTGGCGCTGCCTCGGCTTCCGTGGCCTCAGCTTCCGTCGCCTCGGCTTCCGTCGCCTCGGCTTCCGTGGCCCCAGCTTCCGCAGTTGGCTCGGCCGCATCGGCAGATGCGGCGGCCGGCGCCGCATCCGGCGTAGCCGCGCCGGCCTTGGCCGCCGCGGCCTTGCCTTCGTGCGACCTAGCGCTCCTGGCAGGCTTCTCGGCCTTGGCTGACTTGCTCGCTCCG
>JASHXW010000561.1 GCA_030043395.1 Streptosporangiaceae bacterium | reverse complement strand
GGAAGTCGGCGGACTGCGGCGGGAGGCAGCCATGGAAGAGCGGTTCATGAGCGGGCGCGTGGCGATGGTGATCGGGGCAAGCAAGGGCATCGGTGCCATGACGGCGCAGGCGTTCGCGGACGCGGGCGCGGCGGTTGTCCTGGCGGCCCGCGACGCCGATGCCCTCAAGAAAGTGGCCGGACAGATCGAATCCTCCGGTGGCGAGGCGCTCGCGGTCCGCGCCGACGTCACCGACGCCGACTCGGTCCGCACCCTGGTCGACCAGGCAGTGTCCCGGTATGGCCGGCTGGACGCCGCGTTCAACAACGCCACCGACGGGCCGCTCCCCGCCCCGCTGGCCGAGATCGACGTCGCTGAGTTCGACCGCGGGATCGCCGCGAACATTCGCGGCACGTTCCTGGGGATGAAGTTCCAGATCCCGGCCATGCTGGCCGGAGGCGGCGGCTCGATCGTGAACATGGCCTCGATTGCCGGGGTGAATGGCACGGCGAACCTGGCCGCCTACGTTGCCGGCAAGGCCGGGATCATCGGGCTGACCAAGGTCGCTGCCCTGGATTACGCCGACCAGGGAGTGCGGGTCAATGTCGTGGCTCCTGGCCCGATCCTGACCTACCACCTGGAAGCGGCAGGGCCGGAGGCGCAGCGACTGGCCGGCCTGTCGACCCCCATGCGCAGGACCGGCACCCCAGCGGAGGTGGCCCAGGCGGTGCTCTGGCTCTGCTCGGAGCAGTCATCCTTCATCACAGGCAGCGTGATCCCGATCGACGGCGGTCAGTCCGCGGGGAACAAGCCGCCCCAGATGTACCGGCAGGGTCAGCCGATGGCCGCAAGCGGCAGCTAAGCCCGCAGGTCTTGCCCGGGGCGGACCCATCGGCTGGAGTCAGCGCGTTGCCGGACGCGTGTAGGCGGTCGCCCAGCTCGTCGGGCGAAAGCCCGCGCGGAGGTACAGGCCGATGTCGTTGCTGACCTTCAGGCGCTCGCAGCCATGCTCGGCCAGCAGGTTCAGGCCGGTCTCCAGGACGTGGCTGGCGATGCCGTGACCCTGGTGAGCGTCCTCGGTGCGCATGGGCTCGACGAGGCCCACCTTTGTCACGGGATCAGCCCAGAACAAGCCGTACCCGGCGATCTCGCCGTCGGCAGCTCGCACCATGAGGTCAAGCTCGGAGCGGTAGAGCGAGCACCTGTTCAGCCACTCTTCGACTTGCGAGCCGTTTCGCCCTTGCATCGGATGCGGGCCGTCCGGTGCCTGAGCCCGGGACAGCAGGCGGTAGCCCGGTGCGAGATCGGAGACCGGCGGCCTGCGACTGGCCTCGAGCCAGGTAGAGACGAAGTGCGGCTTGTCCGATGGCTCGTAGGCGGCCGGCTCGTAGCCTGCCGCAACGAGCTCGGCGATGCCCGCGGTGTCATCAGGGACTACCGGGAACTCAGCGATCCTCTTCAGGTCATCGACCCGGCCAATCGCGGCGCGCCATACCGTGTGCTCGAAGGCAGGGTCGGCGAGGCTCACGAGCACGTCGCACTCCACAGTGCTGTAGCCGTGGTCGGTGAGGATCACCGCAGCTACCGGCTGGCCGTCCTGGCCAAGCCAGAACAACTGCCCGTCAGCATCGGTCGACCGCGGGCCGCGATACCACCACTGGATGTCGGCGGCTTCCCAGATCCCGCCCTCTGGCGAGTCCAGCCGCATTCGCTGCAGCAGCGTGGTCGCCAGCTCGAGATACCTCTGGCCCCTGACGACGACGGGCGATGGTGTCTGGTTCGGCACCGTCCCATGGTGCTCCGCCCGCGCGGTCTGACCAACTGATTATCCGGTCAGCCCTACCACCGTGTACCGCTAGTCCAGCCGGTACACCGACACGTGCCTGGTGCTGCGGGAGTCGAACGGCGTGCGCTCCCAGTCGGCGTAGCGCTCCGCCAGGTGCAAGCCGGCCTGCTGAGCGAGCAGGTCGAGCTCGCTCGGCCAGCAGTACCTGAGCGCGACCGGGTGCAGGTGAACGCCGGTGCGATCCAGCGTGACGATCTGCGTCGTAATGCGCTGCTCAGCCGCGTCGTGGATGGAGAGCTCGAGCACTGCCGAGTCCTCGGTAACGCTCTGGGTCTGGACCCGCTGACCGCGGTCGAACCTGGCCAGGTCGGGAACGAAGCACTCGATGACGAAGGCGCCGCCTGGCGCAAGCACGCGGGCGGTATTGCGAAAGCAGTCAGCCTGCCTGGCCTGGGTCAGCAAGCCGAACAGCGTGTTGAACACCAGGTACACGAGCTGGAAAGGGCCAGTCGCCGGCACGTCGCCCATGTCGCCGATGACAACCGGGATCAAGTCTCCGCCTGGCTTGGCCCGGAGCCTGGCGACCATGGCCTCCGAGGCATCGAGTCCCTCGACCTGCACGCCGCGGCTGGCCAGTGGCAGGCCGACCCGGCCGGTTCCGATCGCCAGCTCGAGCACCCTGCCGTCGCCCGCCAAGCCTGCAAGGAAGTCCACGGCAGCCTGCGGATCCATGAACCCGTGACGCTCGTCGTAGACCGGCGCCCAGCTATCGCCGTAGAAGGAGGGATCCTCGAAGCTCGCCATGCCGGCCACCAAACCAGACGCCATAGCCGGGCGCCACTCATTTACGTCCCCGCCGCCTGGCCAGCCAATCGCCGGCCGAAACTCAGTGTGGCGTCGCGCTCGTTGTGCCGTAACCTCGCGGGGTGAGCGAACCAGCGATCCTCGACGACCTCGCCCGGGCTTCCGCAGTGACGGGCGGGCTGATCGAAGGCATCTCCGCCGACGAGTGGAGCGCTCCGACCCCCTGCTCGGAGTGGACCGTCAGGGATGTCGTCGGTCATCTTGTCGGGATGAACCTCGTGTTCACGGCGATGTTCGAGGGGAGCCCGACGCCTGAACGCGGGCAGGACCGCCTCGGCGACGATCCGGCCGGAGCCTACCGTCGATCCGCCGCCGCGTTGCAGGCCGCGGCCGCCCTGCCCGGGGTCCTGGAGCGAAGCCAGGCGACTGCGGTGGGCGTTGCCACTGGCGCTAGTCGGCTCAGGTGGCGCATCGTGGACCTGCTCGTGCACGGGTGGGATCTGGTTCAGGCCACCGGCGTCACGGTCGAACTGCCTGACGACCTCGCCGAGCAGGCGCTCACCCTTGCCCGCTCTGAACTGCCTGGCCAGCCGCGGGCCGGGCGATTCGCCGATCCGAAGCCGATCAGCGACGACGCGCCAGCCATGGACCGGCTGGCCGCCTTCACTGGCCGCGCGGTGCCGTGGAGGCCATGATCACGGCGGGCCTGGAGTGGGTCCAACCAGGACCCGCCGCGACCACGACAGCGGCTAACCGCTCGAGCAGCTCGCTCACCGTTCCCGCGCCAATAGTGCGGCCGCCTTCCCTGATCGCGAACTCCTGGCCGACGACGATCGCCACCGGCTGACCGAGCTCGACGCTCAGCTCAGCCGTGTCCCCTGGCATCACCATCGAGGTCGGGCCGAGATCGATCGCTCCGACCACGTCAGTGGTGCGGAAGAAGAACTGCGGCCGGTAGCCAGTGACGAACGGCGTATGCCGGCCACCTTCCTCCTTGGTCAGCGCGTAGACCCGAGCGGCGAACCGCACGCAGGGCGTGATGGTGCCCGGCGCCGCGACCACCTGGCCGCGCTGCACGTCACCGCGCCGGACGCCCCGCAGCAAGAGAGCTGCGTTGTCGCCAGCTTGCGCGGCATCGAGCTGCTTGCCGAACATCTCCAGCCCGGTGCAGACCGAGCTGATCGTCGGCACCAGGCCCACGACCTCGACCGGCTGGCCAAGCGTGATGCTGCCTTGCTCGACCTTGCCGGTCACGACGGTTCCCCGGCCCGTGATGGTCAGCACGCTCTCGACTGGCATCAGGAACGGCTTGTCCAGCTTGCGCTCCGGCAGCGGAATCGCCTGGTCGACGGCCTCGAGCAGGTCGCGTAGCCGCGCGGTCCACTCCGGGTCGCCTTCCAGGGCCCTCAGTGCCGAGACCCGTACCACCGGAACGTCCTGACCGGGGTAGCCGTAGCTCGTCAGCAGTTCCCTGACCTCGAGCTCGATCAGGTCGAGCAGCTCAGGGTCGGCCACGTCGGCCTTGTTCAGCGCCACGACGAGTGCTGGGACGCCCACCCGGCGGGCGAGCAGCACGTGCTCCCTGGCCTGCGGCATGGCGCCGTCCTCGGCTGAGACGACCAGGATCGCCCCGTCGACCTGGGCTGCCCCGGTGATCATGTTCTTGATGTAGTCGGCATGCCCGGGCATGTCGACATGGGCATAGTGCCTGGTCGCGGTCTCGTACTCCACGTGCGCCAGGTTGATCGTGATGCCCCGCTGGCGCTCCTGCGGCGCACGGTCGATGCGGTCGTATGCCACGAAGCTGGTGCGTGACGGGTCTGCCTCGGCGAGCATCCTGGTGATCGCCGCGGTCAGGGTCGTCTTGCCGTGGTCGACATGACCGATGGTTCCGATGTTCACGTGCGGCTTGTCGCGCACGAAGTGCTGCCTGGTCATTGCCCTTCCCTGAAATGAACGCATGCCCGCCACAGCAATGCGGTGCATGAGCTGGATAAGGGGGCGCGATCATGCGCGGATCTCGCCCAGAACCGGCGGCTAGCTGCCGCAGCGCACCCTCCCCCGTGGTTCTCCGTGGCTGGGGAGGGTCAGGCTCGGACGCCGTCAGCGGACGCGAGAATGCGGGCGGTCGCGGCCATGAACGCAGAGGGCAGGCAGCAGCCAGCCGAAGCGCGCGACAACACCCGCAGGGACATGGCTACCAGCATGACCGGCTCGCGAATGCCGTTCAACTCAAATATGCGCGCCTCGGCGAGAGGTCAGTGGCGGGGTACAGCAGGATGCGTTCATGCGGATTCAGTTCGTCGGCACAGGCGACGCGTTCGGTAGCGGCGGCCGGTTCCAGACCTGCATTCAACTTTCCGACTTCGAGCAGGCTGGGCGAGCCATCCTGGTGGACTGCGGCGCGACCAGCCTCACCGCGATGAAGGCGCAGGGAATCGATCCCTCGTCGGTCGGCGCGGTCGTCATCAGCCACCTGCATGGCGATCACTTCGGCGGGCTGCCGTTCCTGATCCTGGATGGCCAGTTCTCCCGCCGTACTTCCCCTCTGCTTGTGGCCGGGCCACCTGGCATCACGACCCGGCTGGCTGATGCGATGGAGGTGCTGTTTGCGGGCTCCACCAGAGTCCAGCGCAAGTTCGACGTCGAAATCACCGAGATCCCGATCGACGGCAAGCCGTCGCAACTCGGCGAGGCGATCGTTCGCGGCTGGCAGGTCGATCACGCCAGCGGCGCGCCAGCGCTAGCCGTGCGGGTCGACTTGCACGGTACGACCTTCGCGTACTCCGGCGACACGCAGTGGACCCCTGCCTTGATGCAGGCCGCGCGCGACGCGGACCTGTTCGCCGCCGAGGCCTACACGTTCGACCGGCCGACTCGCTATCACCTCGACTACGCCACGCTGCGCGGGCACGCCGACAAACTAGCAGCGAGGCGCATCGTGCTCACCCACATGTCGGCCGGCATGCTCGACAGGC
>JASHXW010000008.1 GCA_030043395.1 Streptosporangiaceae bacterium | reverse complement strand
ATGTCGCCGAAGGAGACTCGGTAGGTCAGGGCCTCGAGCTCGGCCCCGTCGAAGTGCACCTTGAACTCGTAACGCGCCTCGGGGTCGAAGCCCGGCTGCACGTCTGGCCCGGTGATGGTGGAGTTGACGTCCATGACGAAGACCGTGCTCCGATCGCCAGGAAAGACGTACAGGTCGTCGATGTAGAGCCGGCCGTTCTGGCCCGCGAGCGGAGTGTCCAGATGATGAGACATGAAGGTTCCCCCAGATCTGGCTCTGGTTGATCGAAACAGTACTGAATTGCGGAGATTGGCCGTTTCGCGCCGGACGGGTCGGCCCAGAGGGTGACACCCATACCCGCTTGGCGCGGCAGCAACCTGGCGAGGTCGATCCCGGCATTGCTCCGGCGGTCCGCGGGCTGCGGCTCGTTCATGACCTACTGATGAGTAACCCGACCACGCGGGGGATGGTCCTGGTGCGATGCTTGTTGTAACAAAGGACTAGGCAGATCGCGCGGAAGATTACGGGGGATACCGGACTACGGGGACCACGGGGACACGGTGACTACGGGGGGCATGATGGAAGTGCGGATCGATTACCAGGCAGCGTTCAAGAGGTCCTCGGGCCCGATGGCGCTGCTCAGCCCTGAACTGGTGATGCTTGACGTCAACGACGACTACGTCGAGGCGGCGGGACGTCCGGCCGAGAAGCTAATCGGGGGACAGATCCTGCACATGTTCCCGAATAATCCGGATGATCCGAACGACACGGGCAGGAGCGACCTGCAAGCCTCGCTGGAGCGCGTGCTGGCCTCCGGGGAGCGAGACGTCATACCGCTGACCAAGTATGACGTCGAGGATCCGGGCAGGCCGGGCGTCTTCGTGGAGCGGTACTGGGCCATCGAGAACTCCCCGGTCATGGCCAGCGGCCATATCAGCCTGATCGTCCACAGAGCGCAGGAGCTGACTTACGCCGTCAACCAGGCTCAGGCGACCGTCTGCTAAATGGGCTCGCGCGCACGGTTGTCTCGTTAGCGCGACCTAGCCACAATGGCTCCATGCGCTAGCGAAACGACCTGAGCGGCATCTCATGCCATGGCCAGAACTCGGGCGGCTCGCGGCTGCGGACGGAGGCAAGGCCATGGCGACAGCAGAGGTCACTGGCGATCTGCTCGATGTGACTACGACCGATGCGCTGCAGGAGAAGAAGAAGCTGCGCAAGCATTTCGCGCGCTTTGACATCCTGTTCTTCCTGATCTGCACCATCGTCGGCGTCGACACTCTCGGAGCGGTTGCGAGCGACGGACCGCAGGCATTCACCTGGCTGGTGTTCCTGGCGGTGCTGTTCTTCGTCCCCTATGCCTTGCTGACGGCCGAGCTCGGAACGGCTTTCCCCGAGGAGGGCGGCCCGTACATCTGGACGAGGCTCGCCTTCGGGCGTGGCGTAGCCGCGGTGAACGGGCTTATCTACTGGGTGTCGAATCCCATCTGGGTCGGCGGAACCTTGGGCATCACCGCGCTGACCGACATCGAGGAGTTCTTCAGGAACGGGAGTTCACTTCCTGGCGCGAAGATCTCGTTCCTGGGCGGCGCGACCGTCGTTGACGTGCTGTTCGTGCTGGCGTTCATCTGGCTGACGATCATCGCGGCGATCATCTCCTTCAGCGTTGGCAAGTGGGTGCCGACGATCGGCGCGTTCATGCGGACCCTGCTGCTCGGCTTCTTCACCCTTACCGTGGTCATCTACTCGATCAAGAACGGCATCCACGACACCTTCGCCGGCCACACGTTCCTGCCGAGCTACGCGATCTTCATCGCCGCGGTCCCGGTGCTGATCTTCAACTACGTAGGCTTCGAGCTGCCCAACGCGGCGGGCGAGGAGATGAAGAACCCGCAGCGTGACGTGCCCTTCTCGGTGGCCCGGTCGGCCATTGGGTCGGTCCTGCTGTACGGGATCCCGATCCTGGCCATCCTGCTGCTGCTGCCCAAGACCCAGATCACCGGACTCACCGGCTTCCTGGCCGCGATCAAGTCCGTGTTCACGGTGTACGGCGGGCACATCCTGGCGAACGGCACCCCGGTCCTGACTGGGGCTGGCAAGGTGCTGGGCTGGGTGATCGCGATCGCGTTCGTCCTGGCGCTGCTGACTAGCGGGACCACCTGGATCATGGGAGCGGACCGGGCGCAGGCGATGGCAGCGCTCGACGGCGCCGCGCCGCGGTTCATGGGGCGGTTCTCAGCACGATTCGGCACGCCCATCGCGGTGAACATCTGCTCCGGGATCGCCGCCACTGCCGTGATGGTGCTGGCCTTCGCGATCACCGGCGGCAACGCGCTGAAGTACTTCACCGTGGTGCTGGGCCTGGTCATCTCGACCACGACGATCTCCTACATCGTGATCTTCCCGGCCCTGATCAAGCTGCGCAGGTCGCACCCGCACGTCCCTCGCCCCTACCGGGTTCCAGGCGGCATGCCGATGGTCTGGATCGTCAGCGGGCTGTGCACGCTGTGGGCAGTCTTCGCCTCGATCGTGCTCGTCTACCCGGGCTTCGGGGTGAACTGGTTCGGCCAGCACGGCAGTCCGAACAGCTGGTTGCCCGCTGGCTTCACGCGCAGCCAGTTCGAGCTGTCGCAGATCATCCCGCTGGGCATCTTGCTGGTGCTCGGGGTCCTGTTCTACGTCGCCGGAGCGCCGGCCAGGCGCCGCGTCGTCACCGTGCCGATCGAGCAGGAGATGGGCATTGCCGGGGCAACCGGCACCGAGTCCGGCCCGGCACCGGACACGGCTGCCTGATGGATGTTGAATCAGGCCACGTTCATCCGAGGCCCTGAGAGGTCGACGCCGACGCGGTCCGCCGCCATGACTCTGGACGCGCGCACCTGGGAAACGCGTGCGCACGTCCGAGTTATCGGCGATTGCCGCCCTTGGCCACGCAAGACGCGTGCAGAAGTCCGAGATCAGGAGATCGCCGGGGCGTAGGCTCCGGTCATTGTCGGCATCGGGTCGCATATCGGAGGGCGGATGGCTGCTGAGCCGAACGGGAACGCCAACGGATACGCCGACGCGCAGCCGAACGGCCTGGCGAATGGGCAGGCGAACGTACTGGGGCTCGGGCTTGTCGTCGGGACGGTTCCGGCGACCCCCCTTCAGTTCTCTGTTGGACTGGCTCCCGGGCAGTACGCCCAGCTCGATGACGTCCTGGTGACCGAGCGGCCGCTGCCAGGCCAGCCTGGCGTGCGGATCTCCGGCGTCGTCACCAACGTCGAGGCCGTGCACGAGGGCGCGCGCTTCGCCTCCGACGTGTTCCTGATCGAGCAGGGCGCCTTGCCCGCGGAGGTCTGCGAGGTCGCCGAGGTCACCGTCACAAGAGTCGAGCCCGAGTTGTACGTCCCGCCGCTGCCCGGCGCGGTCGTCAACCGCGCGGTCGGCGCGCAGCGCGAGTCGGCGCTGTACTTCGACGAGATGGGGGCGTCGCGGGTACCGGTGGGGTTCGGCCGCGACGGACAGCCGGTCTACGTGAACTTCGAGTTCGTCGACGGAACCAGGGGCGCGCACGTGTCGATCTCCGG
>JASHXW010000560.1 GCA_030043395.1 Streptosporangiaceae bacterium | reverse complement strand
CGCAGCACGATGGCCTTGACGCGCGAATCCGCCGTGGCCGCGCGGAGCGCGGCGGTCATGCTGTCTGACCCCATTGCCGTGCCATTCAGGCCGGCCCTGCCGCTGCGGCCAACCCGGATCATGCCGATGGCGTTGATCAGCGCGACGGCAGCCGGGCGAGAGCCGCCCAGCGTCGCGGTCAGCTTCTTGGCCCGGTTCGCGAGCTCCTTGCTGCGGACATAGCGCCCTAGGTACATCAGCGTGGCATCCTCGCCGCCGGCCCTGGTCCGCTTCCTGACCCCGGCGTACACCTCGTCCCGGTAGGCGAGCGCGTCGACGAGCCCCGCCTCGAGCGCCTGCGGCGCGAGGAACGGCCCTTCGTTGATGAGCTGCAGTGCCTTCTCGGCCGAGATCCCGCGGCGCTCGGCGATCGCCGCGGTGAGCTGCTCGGTGACAGACTCGGCCATCCGCTGCACTGCCTCGCGGGCCGGACCGGTAAAGCCGCGCTCGGTGAGCTGCTCAGCTGCGCTCTTGTACTCGTGCCGCGCCCCGACTTCCAGGCTCACGCCGATCTTGTCCAGCGTGCCGCGCAGGAAGACTCGCTCCAGGGCAAGCCCGACCAGCCCGAGGTCTCCCGATGGCTGCAGGTAGATCGTCTCGCAGGCGGTCGCCAGGTAGTAGGGCACGTTCCCGGCGGTGAACTCGCCGAAGGTCTCGGCCCACGCCACCGTCTGCTTCCCGGTTTCCCGCAGCCGGCTGATCGCCTCGCGTATCTCCTGGACCACGGCCAGGCCGACCGGCTTGCCGCCGACTTTCACCACGAGTGCCTTGACGCGCTCGTCCTCGGCGGCCAGCTTCAGCCCGGCGAGGATGTCGGGGAGCGTCGGCTGGTGCCTGCTCGCGACCGCTGCGAGCGGGTCGGCTGGCCTGGTCTCGAGCACGCTCTCGGTCAGGTCGAGCTCGAGGATCAGCGGCCCGGTTCGCTGCTGGTTGAGCATGCCGAGCGGGCCGGTCAGCAACGATTCCATGAGGCAAGCGTAGTCAGCTATCGTCGGCGGGGATGACGGTGCACGATGGGAACGGCTGGACCCGCTGTGACCGCGGCCACCGGCACTGGGGCAGGCACGGCGCGGCGGGCCTGCTGGTGGCGACCCCGGGGACTAGCGGCCAGCGCCTGGTGCTGCTTCAGCAGCGCAGCTGGTGGGGGAGTTACGGCGGAGCTTGGGGACCGCCGGGCGGTGCGCGAGACAGTCACGAGTCAGCGGTGCACGCGGCGCTGCGGGAGGCCGCCGAGGAGTGCGCAGTGGACCCCGCGGCGGTGAACGTGCACGGCGTGTACGCCGACGACCACGGGGGCTGGACCTATCAGACCGTGCTGGCGAGCGTGCCCGAGCCAGTCGCCGTCGCCCCGGTCAGCGAGGAAACCAGGGAGGTGGCCTGGGTGCCGGCCGGGGAGGTGGGCCAGCTCAGGCTGCATCCCGGGTTCGCCGGGCAGTGGCCTTCGCTGCGGGCGGCGCTCTCGCCGCTGACGATCATCGTCGATGCGGCCAACGTGATGGGGTCGCGGCCCGATGGCTGGTGGCGGGACCGGGCCGGAGCGGCCCGCCGGCTCTGCGGTGAGATCGCCTCCCTGGCGGCGCGGGGGATCACCGAGCTGCCCGTGGTCGTGCCGGCCACGTCGATGGAGCGCTGGTTCCCGCAGTTCGTCGTGGTGCTCGAGGGCGCCGCGGCTCGCGACGCGGACGACTGGCCAGGGCTGCGCGTGGTTCGGGCGCACGGATCGGGCGACGACGAGATCGTCCGTCAGGCCGAGGAATCCAGCGCCCCGGTTCTCGTCGTGACCGCGGACAGGGAGCTGCGCTCGCGGTGCCAGATCGCCGGCGCGTCCGTGACCGGGCCGCGCTGGCTGCTCGACCAGGTGCAGGCCAGCGCGCACCTCGCGTAGCCCGCTAGCAGGTGAGCTGCGACCTTAGTCAGCGCTGCGGCTGCTCTCCAGCGGGCGATGGGGCCGGCTGGCCTGGCTCGCGGAGCGGGTCGGGGTGGGCGCGACGCAGCATGTCATGCATGTCCTTGAGCAAGCGCAGCCGCTCGGCGTCGAGCTTTTGCCTCTTGCGGTTCTGGTTCACCAGGTGCAGCGTGCCGCCGGCCGCGATGCACGCGCCTATGTCGCTGGTGACATTGGTGTAGTTGCCGCCGATCAGTTCGGCTTTCGCGCTGACGACGATGCCGACTAGCGGCAGCAGCACCAGGTAGATGCCGAGCAGGGTCAGGAAGACGATGTGCGGCTTGCTGGACAGGATGCGGGGAACCCACTGCAGCACACGGTCGAACAGGGACCGCGGGTGATCGGTTGCCAGGTCCGTGACGGCGCTCATCCGGAGATGGTCGTCACTTCTCCCGTTTCCGCGCATGTTAGCGATGAGCTGGCCAGCCTCAGCCTTCAGGCCTGCCTCACCTTGCGCGGCGGACAGCGGCTCTGAGTCGTCGTTCTGGGACATCAAGACCTCCTGAGGGGTGATGCCCGGCCGTCGGAGGTCCCCCGCCAGCTGCGCCGGCGGCATCGTCGTGGACGAGCCAGAGTACTCCCAGCGGCGGAACGGTGAGCACTGCCGAGGCGGGCCTTCCGTGCCACGGTTCCGGCACCGACTGCACGGCGCCCATGTTGCCCAGGCCACTGCCGCCATAGTCGGCGGCGTCGCTATTGATCACTTCCCGCCACCGGCCGGTCGCCGGGAGCCCGACCCGGTAGTCGTAATGCGGGTCACCGGAGAAGTTGACGACGCAGGCGACCGCCGGCGCCTGGTCGGCGAAGCGCAGGAACGAGATCACGTTGCCGAACGCGTCGTTCGCGTCGATCCAGCTGAAGCCGGCCGGCGCGAAGTCCTCACGCCACAACGGCGCCAGCTCCTGGTAGGCCGCGTTCAGGTCTGCGACCAGCTTACGCAGGCCGCGGTGGTAGCCACCGTCGAGCGCCGCCCAGTCAAGACCGCGTTCCTGCGACCATTCGCCCCACTGGCCGAACTCCGATCCCATGAACAGCAACTGCTTGCCCGGGTGCGCCCACATGTAGCCGAACAGCGCCCGCAGGCTGGCGAACTTCTGGCATTCGTCGCCCGGCATCTTGCCGATCAGCGAGCCCTTGCCATGCACGACCTCGTCGTGCGACAGCG
>JASHXW010000559.1 GCA_030043395.1 Streptosporangiaceae bacterium | reverse complement strand
CTCTGCAGAACGCGGCCTCCATCGCGGCGCTGTTCCTCACCACCGAGGCAGTGATCGCGGAGAAGCCGGAGAAGGAGAAGGTTCCGGCTGCTCCCGGTGGCGGTGACATGGACTTCTAGTCCAACGTGCAGGTGGGCGGCCCCGGCTAATGCCGGGGCCGCCCTTCTTATGTCTGCCTCAACGGCCGGCATGGCCATGACCGAGGCATTACCTCGCGCAGGCGTTCATGCGTGCCGGCTCCTCAACTGGCAATTAAAGGTGGATCATCAAGGAATGAATCCGCCCGCGGAACAGATAGTCCGCGATTACCTCAACCAGCTCTCGATCGCGGCTCGCGGCAAGCTGGAGCCCAAGGACCGGCATGCGCTGCTCGACCAGGTGCGCACCCGTATCGAGGCTGAGGTCGGCGGAGTGGCGACAGCGAGCCCAGTTCTTGTCGAGTCAGTCCTTGCCGAGCTTGGCGATCCGCAATCGCTCGTCGAGGCGGAGCGTGTCGCTGCTCCCCTGCCGGTCATGGCGCTGGCAGCACGCTCGACGGGACCCCAGCTCTCGGCGGCGGCCAGCGAGCCTGACGGCGATGGTGGCAACGGCGCGGCAGCGCCCGGCGGGGCTCAGCGACCGGCCATCGTTCCTTCACAGGGACAGTCGCCGGACGGGGGCGGGCAGCCGGCTGGCCGCCGGCTGCCGCGGACGCCTCGGCTGTCGCGGTCCGCGGCAGGACCTGGGTCGTCGGGCGGGTCTGGGTCGTCGGGCGGTTCTGAATCGTCGGGGACGCCGGGAGCACGCGGGCCAGCGGGAGCGACGAGGCAGTCCAAGGCGACCAACCCAGGGAAAGAGGCCGCCGAGGCCAGCTCCCAGATCGAGATAGCCCGCGGCAGCGACCGGCTCGCCGAGGCGGCGAACTCCGCACTTGAAACGATCGGGCGCCGCGCGAGTGCGCTGGGTGCGGCGGTGCTCAGGCACAAGTACGAGGCCATCGCAATCGTCCTGCTCGGGGTCGGCGGCGCGATCTATCCGCCCATCTGGCTGATCGGCGCCGTCGTGACGCTGCTGTCGAAGGTCTTCGACGGCCGCGACAAGTGGCTTGGCCTGGGCTTGCCGGTGCTGCTCGTCGGCCTCGGCGTCGTGCTGGTGATCATCTTCGACCACCGCGGATCCGTGACGGGCTACACCTACCTGGCCTGGCTAGCAGCGGGCCGGCTGAGCCGGGTGATGGCCGTAGTCGGGGCCTGTTATCTGCTGTGGCCGCTGCATCGCGGGAAACGAGACCCGAGGCACCCGTCTTGGTACCGGCCACCAACCAAGCCGAAGCCCTGAGGTCAAGGAGAACCTGCGCTGAAGCGGCGGTGATGGCGGCTTCACGGCTCTGTCCTTGTCGGCTCTGTGCTAGCCGGTCGGCGGCCCGTTAATGCTGTGTCCCGTAGCGCCGCACAGGGTATGTTCAGCACACGGCTCAGCAGTTGGCTGCGCCGCAGGAGGGCACGTGGCATCCATCATTTCCTGGCCTGGCCAGCTCGATCGGGACGCAGTTGTCCCGGGTCGAGATCGATAGCCTAGATTTGCGCTGCAAGCTCGTCTCTGGTCAGTTTCTCTTCGCGTAAAGGGTCCGCTCGTGCCTACTGGCAAGGTCAAGTGGTATGACGCCGACAAGGGGTTCGGCTTCCTCACCCGTGATGACGGGGGAGAGGTTTTCGTGCACTCGACCGCACTGGTAAGTGGGGCAACTGGCCTGAAGGCTGGCCAGCGAGTGGAGTTCGGAGTGGCGGAGGGCCGTCGCGGCGCGCAGGCGCTTCAGGTGAGGACGCTCGAGCCGCCGCCGACAGTGACCAAGGCTAGCCGCAAGGGCACTGACGAGATGACCGTGCTGGTCGAGGACCTGATCAAGCTGCTCGACGGGTTGTCGAACACTTATCACCGCGGCAAGCATCCCGATGCGCGCGAGGCCAAGAAGATCGCCGCAGTGCTGCGCGCTGTCGCCGACGACATCGACACCTGACTATCAGCTCAGGTCGCGTGCCGTACTGCTGCCCTCGCATGCAAGATCCGGTTTCGCCGCGTCACGACGAGCAACCCCAGGGAAATCGCGAGCCCCGCCGCGGTGACCGCAAGCCCGGCGACACCGCTATTGGTCAGCGACAGCAGTAGCCCGATCAGGCCGCCGACCACCCAGGACAGCTGGTGGAGTGTCTCGGATGCGGCGAAGGTCGACGAGCGCACCTCGGGCGGGATCTCGCGCTGCACGATCGAGTCGAGCGCGAGCTTGACAAGCGTCTGCCCGACCGCCGCGGAGAACGAGACGATGATCGCCGCCCACAGGCCCCAGTACACGGCGCACAACGTGGTGACCACGAGGCTGAACATGAGCATCCCGTAGATCATGATCTGCGGTGCCCTCGAGCGCAGTGCGGCGCCGATTCCCGTGCCCACGAAGCCGCCGATGGCGACTCCGGCGATCATCTCGCCGAGGGCAAGTTTGTCAGAAACATGACCGAAATGTACTGTTCGCAAGAGGAAAGCCAGAAAGAAGATCATGAATCCTGAGTAAGCGCGCAAAGTTACGTTGGCGCCAACCGCCTCGCTAACGACTGGCCCAATCGGGTAGGGGAACAGCTTCCACCATGGTCGGCGCCCGTCCGTGCCCGTCGCCGGCCGCTGAGCCCCGGCGCTGGTGCCGTCTTGCTGGCC
>JASHXW010000558.1 GCA_030043395.1 Streptosporangiaceae bacterium | reverse complement strand
GTCAACGGGGCACTCCACCAGGCTCATGCTCCCGGGCAGCCCCCGATCCGGCAGGGAATCAGCGCCCCGACCGTGGCTGGCAGCACCGTGGCAGACACGGTCGTGCTCGGGCAGACCTGGGATTCCTCCACCAGTGCGCCGAGCGGCACCGAGAACCTGAGCAGCATGAACGCGATGGCCCCGACCGTGATGACAGTGCCAGCCGGCACGACCGTGACATTCGAGAACCCGAGCACGAACAGCAACGATCACTGCGCGCAGTCCTTCTTCGACCCGGCCGCGTTCAAGGTCGGGCCGCTTGCGCCTGGGACG
The DNA here is from genome assembly GCA_030043395.1 of Streptosporangiaceae bacterium. The sequence continues at coordinate 10,696 of JASHXW010000558.1, read as the reverse complement.
TCGGGCACGTTCACCTTCACCAAACCAGGCTCCTATTACTACAACGACTGCGCGGGATTCCCGTGGAACACGGGAGAGATCGTGGTGACCAAGGCAACCTGAACGAGCCGTATGTAACGGGTGTCTTGCGACTTATCCCGGTCTATAGACCTTCGCTCGCAAATGCTGCCAGTATTAGGTCCGCTTCTCAGTCTGCCAAGAAGGGTCCGCGATGAGATACACGCGCGCGCTGCGCCTGGCGCCACTCGCCGTACCAGTGCTGCTCGTCCTGAGCACCGGGGTGGGCCAGTCGGAGGCCCAGGTCGATCAGCACACCGTCTCCGTTGGGGGCAGCTCGCGCGCCCAGGCGCCGCTGACCCGCGCCCAGGCGAGGGCGCTGTCACGGCACGTCACCGACAAGGTGATCATCGTGCTGCGCGATCAGCTCCCGCGCATCGCCGACACCCCGGCGAACTCGGCGCGGCGCACCTCCGAAGTCCGCTCCCTGCAGCACGGCATCCTCGCCGAGCTGGCGCAGACGCACGCCAAGAAGGTGCACAGCATCTCGCTGGTCAACGCGATCGCCGCGACGGTATCGCGCGGCGAGGCCAAGCGGCTGAGCCGCAACCCCGCGGTGTCTGAGGTCGTTCCCGACCTGCCGATTCCGCTGGTCAATCCGACCGTGCCGAAGAAGGCGGCCAAGGGCGTCACGCCGCTGCCCGGCGCCTGCCTGCCGGACGGCAAGGTCCAGCTCAACCCCGAGGCTATCGAGACCATCCACGCCGCTTCGCAGAGCAAGAGCGACACGACGGCCCAGGGGCTCGGCTACACCGGCGCCGGGGTGAAGGTCGCGTTCATCGCGGACGGCCTCGACACCGACAACCCCGACTTCATCAGGCCCGACGGCAAGCACGTCTTCGTCGACTACCAGGACTTCAGCGGCACGGGCACCGACGCCCCGACGGACGGCGCCGAGGCATTCCTCGACGCGAGCTCGATCGCGGCTCAGGGCCGGGAGACCTACAACGTCGCCAGCTACGGCGTGGGCCTGGACCGCAAGTGCAACATCCGGATTCTCGGCGTCGCGCCAGGTGCCAGCCTGGTGGGGCTGAACGTTTTCGGCTCCTCGAACTTCGCCTACAACTCGGTGTTCCTCGAGGCCATCAACTACGCGGTCACCAAGGACCACGTCAACGTCATCAACGAGTCCTTCGGCGACAACCCGTTCCCGGACACGGCCAACCTTGACCTGACCAGGCTGGCGGACGAGGACGCGGTCAAGGCCGGCGTCACCGTGACGGTCTCCGCGGGAGACGCGGGCGTCACCAACACGATCGGCTCGCCCGCGACCGACCCGGCCGTCATCTCAGCCGGAGCGTCTACGACCTACCGCGCGTACGCGCAGACCGGCATCGGCGGCATCACCACGCCCGGCATTAGGGGCTGGGTCGACAACAACATCAGCGGGCTCAGCTCGGCGGGCTTCGACCAGTCCGGCGGCACGGTGGACGTCGTCGCTCCCGGCGACCTGAACTGGGCGCTGTGCACGCCCAAGCCCGCGCTCTACGCGGCGTGCACGAACTTCTCAGGCAAGCCTGCCGCTGTCGAGCTGGAAGGCGGGACAAGCGAGGCCGCGCCGCTGACCGCGGGCACCGCCGCGCTGGTCATCCAGGCCTACCGGGAGGCGCACCACGGCGCCACGCCGAAGCCGGCCCTGGTCAAGCAGTTCATCGTCTCCACCGCGCAGGACATCAACGCCCCGGCGGACCAGCAGGGCGCCGGCCTGATCGACCCGTACCAGGCAGTGCTTGCGGCGAAGGACTACAAGGTCTCCACGCGGACGGGCAGCCCGATCCTGGACAGCACGACGCAGTTCAACGCGGCCGGCGCGACGAGCTCGCCCCAGAGCTTCACCGAGTCGCTGACCAACGAGGGATCCAAGGCCGTGACGCTCGGGCTGGCCAGCCGGACGCTCGCGCCTTACACCACCGTGGCGGGCTCGCCGACCTCGCTGACCCTGAGCAAGGCGACTGGTTACGAGGATGAGGTGCAGTTGACGGTTCCGTCGGGCCAGGCCAGGCTGAACGTCTCCCTGTCCACGGTCGGCGCGGTCAACCTCAGCCTGGTCTCCCCGAGTGGCGACCTTGCCTCGTACAACCTGCCGCAGGGCGTCGGGAACTACGGGAACGCCGAGGTCGCCGACCCCGCGCCAGGGACGTGGACGGCGCTGCTCGAGGTAACGCCGACGACCCCGACGCTGCCGGCCACGCTCAAGGTGGCGTTCTCCGCCCAGACGGCCACCTGGCAGCCGTTCGGCTCGCTGACCGCGAACTCGCTGTCGCTGGCGGCCGGCGCCACGAAGAGCGTCACGCTGAACGTCTCGACCCCGTCCGAGCCCGGCGACGAGAGCGGCGCGATCGTCGTGACGAACACTGCCGCGAGCCCCACCTTCACCAAGGTGACGACTATCCCGGTCACGCTGCGGTCGTACGCGCCGGCACCGACGCCTACCTCGGCAACGACCTTCACGGGCACGCTTACTGGCGGCAACGGCCGTCAGCCGTCCACCGGCCAGACCGCCTACTACCAGGTCGACGTGCCGGACGGCCAGCAGGTGCTCAACGCCGACGTGACCACTGGCAACAAGGGCAACACGATGTTCGCCGAGCTGGTCGACCCGAGTGGCGAGGCGGCCTCGACGGCCACGAGCGGCATGCTGGCGACATCGCCATCCGGAAACGCTGAGATTCAGCCGGAGGACGGTACCCAGCTGCACGTGCTGAACCCCGCTGCCGGGGTGTGGACCCTGATCGTGGACTTCTACAACACGGTGTCCGGGACCGCGACCTCGCAGCCATTCAACGTGACGTTGACCGACACCGCGGTGCCGGCGTCCGCCTCGAACCTGCCGGACAGCACCAGTGACGACGTCGATGCGGGTACGCCTATTGACGTGCCGGTGACGGTGACCAACAACGGCACCACGCCGGAGGAGTACTTCATCGATGCCCGGACGACCGGCACTGTCACGGAGAAGCTGGCGCCGCAGACCACGTCCTCGGTGGTGCTGCCGAACCTGGCTGGCGTGGTGCCGATCTACCTGGTGCCGTCGCACACCAGCGAACTGTCGACGACAGCCACGGCCAAGGATCCGCTGTTCTACGACTACACCTACGCGTTCGGCGACCCGGACCTGCCGTCCACGACCGGCACGACGGCAACCGGTAGCTACAGCGCGTCGGACATCCCCTCCGGCGACTGGACGATCACGCCCTTCCTGAAAGGCCCCACCGGCGCTAAGGCGCACAAGTTCGTGACGGCGCGGGTGTCCATGTCGGCGACGACGCTTGGCTTCAACGCCGCCTTCAGTTCCCCGACCGGGGACCTGTGGCAGGACGGCACGAGTGCCACGAACGGCGTCAACCCCGTAGTCGCCGATCCTGGCCAGACGGTCACGATCGACGTGGTCCTCACTCCCGAGGGATCGGCCAGCCAGCAGTTCACCGGGACGCTGTACGTCGACAGCCTGTCGGCGGCCTCGCCCGACGTGACATTCGACGACCTGTTCAACAACGTCCTGGAGGGCAGCGACGTCGCGGCCTTCCCCTACGCCTACACGATCAACCCGTAACGGTAACGGCGCCCTGACGGCGGCCCGCCCGCGCACCAAGAATGCGCGGGCGGGCTACCGCGTTAGCATGACCTGATGCCCACCGCGGGAACCGCGAGCGCCTTCGCCGGCGTGATCAGCCTGCTGCTGCTGACAGCGTCGGTAGTCGTGGGCATCGCGGTCACCGGCCGGCGGCGGCTGCCCTGGCTGGCTGTCTACGGCAGCATGCGGCTGCACCAGAACCTCTCGCTGCTGGCCATCGCCTTCTTGATCCTGCACATCATCGGCGCGGTTGCCATGCCGCTCGGCGGAGTCGGGCTGATCGGCGCGATCGTTCCCTTCGCGGCGCGCGGAGACCGGCTGTGGATCGGCCTTGGCACCGTAGCGTTCGACCTGACGGTCGCGCTGACCGTGACCAGCCTGCTGCGCCGCAGGATCGGCCGGCGGCCGTGGCGCGCCGTGCACTGGCTGGCGTACGCATGCTGGCCTGCCGCGCTGGCGCACAGCGTCGAGACCGGCACGGGAATGCGCTCAGGGCGGTTGCTCGACCTGGCCATCGGGTGCGTCGCTGCTGCGGTGGCGGCGACGGCGTGGCGGCTGGCGGGCGGGCCGCGTAGCGCGCGGCGCTCAGGCCGGGCCGCGGTGCCGCTGGCTGGCGGGCAGGGCGAGGTGCGGCAAGCGGGCCGGGCTACGACGTCACGGCGCAGTGGTGGCCTGCCCGGCCCTGTGGCGGCCGGCGGAATGGACCAGAGATCGGCGGCCGGTTTGCCCGGAGTGGTTGCGGGGGCGGCTGGCGGCCGTAATGAGGGTTCGCAGCCGCACGATCGCGACGATCAGGTGCCCGAGCAGCCAGGCCAGTCCGACGCCGTCGATGCCGTGGGACTTCAGCAGGATCCAGCTGCCGCCAAGCACCAGGACGGCCACCGCGAGCTGAGTGAGGGTGCCGCGGCCAACACGCCCGGCGACGCGATCCAGTGAGATAGCCAGCAGCACCATGCTGCGCGGCACTGCGGCCAGCGCCAGCAGGACGAGCAGGTCCGCGGCATGGCCCGCGTATCCGGGCCCGTACAGGTCAAGGACCAGCCGTGACCCTAGGACCAGTAGCAGGGTCGCGGGCACCAGGACGGCGAGGCAGCGCACGAGCACGCCTCTGGTCAGCTCGGCCAGCCGCTCCGGCGCAGCTGCCGCCTCGGTCAGCAGGGAGGTCCCGAAGTTGGCTGCGACGGTCGAAATGCCGGCGCCAATGGTCCAGGCAATGTAGAAGTAGCCGTTGGCCACCGGGCCAAGGATCGAGAGCACGAGCAGCGCTGGCAAGTTCTGGTAGGCCTGCGTGAACAGGGACCCCACGTAGTCGAGCGAGGCAAATCGCATCACGACGCCGCCGGTGACCGATGAGTGCTCGTGGGCAGTATCCCGGTTGGGCAAGAAGCGCATGAAGATGAGCCAGTTGATCACCGGCACGCAGATCACCAGCGGGGCGATCCAGGAGAAGAAGATGCCGGTCGACGGCATCAGCGACGCGATTGCCACCAGCATCAGCAGCTTGAGTATTCCGTAGCCAGTGTTCTCGACCGGGACGACGACCGCGCGCCCCAGGCCGGTCAGGGCCGCGTCCTCGAGCGCGAACACTCCCCAGATTGCCGCGGCCAGGATAAAGAGCGCTCCGACTGGCGCCGAGGCCTCGACGAACTGCCAGTTCGAGCTGACCTTCGGTATCAGCAGGACGAACGCCACCCCGAGAATGGCGGCAGTCACCGAGCTGGCGCTGTAGCACAAGACGATCAGGCGGCCGGCCCTGCGCTTGGCGTAAGGCAGGAAGCGGGGCAGCGTATTGGACAGGTTGAGCTGCGCGATGCTCGACACCACGACAAGCGCCGCGACCAGTGCCGATGCCCGCCCGACTTCCTCGCGGCTGTACAGGTGGGTGGCCACCGCCCAGTACACGAAGCCGACGAGAGTCGTTCCGGCAGTGTTGGCGACCAGCGCGTAACTGCTGTGGTAAAGCGGGTCCCGGAGGGCCTTGGCGAGGCGGCTGTCCCGCACGCGGGTCAGTCCAACCGGTGCCTCTCCGCTTGTCATTGCGCTCCTTCCGCTTGCCCCCAGCAGCGAGCGGACGATAACGCGAAGTCCTGAAACAGCCCCCCACCTTGGACTACAGTCCACGATATTAGGAGCATCGGGGACGCTTGCCAACCGATTCCGGCGGCCTGAGCGGCTCTAGCGAGGAGTCGGTACTTGGCGCGAGAGCGCGGGGCGTGCGGCCTTCCGCGTTTTCCCGGACGATGCGAGCGGCGATTTGGCGCGGCTCGCAACAAGGGTCAGGGAACGGGAGGCGATCGTGACTGACGTAACTCCCGGCGGGACGATTCAGCCCGGGCAGGCCACAGCGCCGGTGCTGTCCTCCGCGGTGCCGTCCTCCGCGGAGCCGATCACAGTCACCGGCCACCTGGCTCCGGTCACCGTGGTGGTCTGCGCTTACACGCTGGACCGATGGCAGCTGATTCGAGACGCTCTCGGCTCGGTCCTGGCTCAGCTTCCAGCTCCCGCGCAGGTCGTTCTCGTCGTCGACCACAATCCGTCCCTGTCGCAGCGCGCCCGCGCTGAGCTCACTGCCACTGGCGAGCTCAGCACGGTCGCCGTCGTCGATAGCGACGAGCCGAAGGGACTGTCCGGGGCGCGCAACTGCGGTCTGAGGGTCGCCAGCCAGCCGGTCACCGCGTTCCTTGATGATGACGCGCAGGCGCGGGAGGGCTGGCTCTCCGCGCTGATCGAGCCGTACCAGGACGGGAACGTCGTGGCGACAGGGGGCGCGGCGCTGCCGGCCTGGCCAGGAGCCCGGCCGCGATGGCTTCCTCCGGCGTTCTACTGGGTCGTCGGCTGCAGTTACCTGGGGCTGCCCGAGTCCGCCGCGCCGGTCCGCAATCCGATCGGCGCCAACATGAGCATGCGCACGGAATTGGCCCGGGCACTCGGCGGCTTTGACGCCGCCGTTGGCCGCGTCGGCAGCCGCCCGCGCGGCTGCGAGGAGACCGAGCTGGCGATCCGGCTGACCGCCAGCACTCCAGGCTCGCTGGTCATGTACGTGCCCTCCGCCGCCGTCGACCATCACGTCGCGCCTGACCGGGTGAGCGCCCGCTATTTCCTGCGCCGCTGCTGGCACGAGGGGATGTCCAAGGCCGACGTCGTGCGGCTGGCCGGCGCCGCGAGCGGCCTGGAGCGCGAGCGACGGCATGTGGCTTCGGTTCTCCCGGCCGCCGCGCTAGCGGACCTGCGGGCCACCTTGACCGGCGACATTGCTGGCCTCATGCGGGCGGCTGCGGCGCTCAGCGGACTGACGGCTGCGGCCGCGGGATACGCGGCGCGGCGGGCGCGGCTGGCCGGCCGCGGGCCTGCGACTGCGGAAATAGCGCCGCTTCAGCCAGTCCCGCAGGTATACGCGAAGTAACGATTGCCAGGAACCTCGGGCGGAAACGGCGGGTGAATCTGCATAGTACCTAGCACGTCTGTTAAGCATCTGTGCGATGTTTTTCTTTTGCATTGACGGACTTGACACCCGGCCGGGGTGCGGCGGCCGGTAACACCTGGGGAGGGACATTGTTTGGCGTGCACGCACATCTAAGGCTGGGCAGGGTCGCATGCGCCGCTGAGCGGCGCTCGTCATGAAGGCTCAGGAACGCGCCTCCGCGGCGATGAGCCTCGGCAAGGATTCGCCGCGCGTGTCCATCGTCATCCCGACGTTGAACGAGGCGCGCAATCTGCCGCACGTCCTGGCTAGCCTGCCATCGGGAATTCACGAGGTCATCGTCGCCGACGGCCACTCGACAGACGACACGCTCAGGGTCGCCGTGCAGTACAGGCCGGGCGTCCGGATCGTCATGCAGAACCGCAAGGGCAAGGGGAATGCGCTGGCTTGCGGGTTCGCGGTCGCGACCGGAGACATCATCGTGATGCTGGACGCTGACGGATCGGCCGATCCGCATGAGATCCCGAGGTTCGTCGAAGCTCTCGTGGACGGTGCCGACTTCGCCAAGGGCACGAGATTCACCCAGCCGGGCGGCAGCGATGACATCACCCGCCTGCGCGCGCTCGGCAACCGCGTGCTGTGCCTGATCGTGAACGTCTTGTACAGGACTAGCTACACGGATCTTTGCTATGGCTACAACGCCTTCTGGCGCCGCATCATCCCCTCGCTGGGAATCGACGCCACCTCCGAGCCGCCCGACGGCAGCGGACCGCTGTGGGGTGACGGCTTCGAAGTCGAGACTCTGATCAACATCAGGATCGCAAGAGCCGGGCTGAAGGTCACGGAGGTGCCGAGCTTCGAGCACTCGCGCATCCATGGTGTCAGCAACCTCAGCGCTGCCAAGGACGGAACGCGGGTGCTGCGCACCATCGTCGCTGAGCGGCGGCGCTCCCGGCGCCAGCACTTGCGTGCCCGCTCTGCGGCCGTGCTCGAGATCGAGGAGCTCGCGGATACGGACGGCGTGACGCAGAAATCGTCGTGACCTGGCCAGACCGTTCGCCTGGCCCCGAACGCCGCCTTGGTGTCCAGTCCGCCGATGGCTGGGGCCAGGTGAACGGATTGTGACTAAACTGACCGCGCGGCGCGCTGCCCTGACCAGCGACGCCGCCTGTCAGGTTGCCGTCGCCAGGAGCCAGCGTTGACCTCACCAGCCCCGACCGACGGTGCTGGTGACCTCGGTCCTGGTGAGCCGAGTCCTGGTGAGCCGAGTCCTGGTGAGCTGGGCGCTGGTGAGCTGGCCGCTGGAGATGTCAATCCTGGTGACCTCAGTCCGGCTGAGGTCACCAGGATTGACCTCATTCCGAGTGATCTCAGTGCCGGTGATGGCAGTGCCGGTGATGGCAGTGCCGGTGATGGCAGTGCTGCTGACGTCAGTGCGGCTGAGGTCACCAGCATCGACCTCATTCCGAGCGAGGTCACCAGAACGGACCTCAGCTCGAGCGAGATCGCCAGAGCCGACCTTAGTCCGAGTGATGTCGGTGCCGCCGACCTCACCTCTGGTGATGTCACCGCCAGTGACCCCACGGCCGACCAGGACGGGAATGCCGAGAGCGAACCCGGCCGCGGCATGCTTGCGTGGGCGCAGGTCTCTGACCTCCTGCTGCCCGTTGCACTTGCTCTCTGGGCGGTTGGGATTAGCCGGACGCGAGCCACCGCGCTGGGGGCGTACGGCCTGCCACCGGAGCTTCCGATCGTCTACTACCTGGGCGTCGGCTTGGTCGTCGTCTCGGCCGTAGTCGCGCTGATGCGCGAGCGGCCTTCGCAGCTGCGGATGGCCTTGCACGCTGTGGTGCTGACCGTCATGATCTATGCCACAGCACCACTGGTGTACTTCGCAGGGCGGTACTCCTGGCTGTACAAGACGATCGGCGTCGTCCAGTTCGTCAACGTCCACGGGCAGCTCGACCGCTACATCGACATCTACCAGAACTGGCCAGGGTTCTTCGCCTTCGCGGCGTGGTTCACCAAGGTGGCTGGCGTGGGGAGCCCGCTGGCCTACGCGAAGTGGGCGCAGCTCGTGTTCGAGCTCGCCGCGCTTCCGCTGCTCTACCTGTGCTATGACGCGCTCTCGCTCACGGTTCGGCAGCGCTGGGTAGCCATCTTGTTGTTCCCGGCCAGCAACTGGATCGGCCAGGACTACTTCTCTCCGCAGGCTCTGGCCACGGTGCTGTGCCTGGGCGTCATGGCGATCGTGCTCCGCTGGCTGTACGCGGGGCAGCCCGTCTCCGACGGGGCGCCAGGAGCGCGGCCGCGCCGCGGGCACGCCAGGGAATCCGGGATCAGGCTGCTGTCGTCACCGAACTCCCAGCAGGTGGTCTTCAGCGGGCTGGTCGCGGTCGTCTTCTTCGTGCTGACCTTCACCCACGAGCTGTCGCCCTACATGGTCATCGCGCAAATTGCCGCGCTGGCGGTCTTCAGGCTCGTCCGGCCGGGCTGGCTGCCGGTCCTCCTCCTCGCCATCGCGATCGCTTACCTGATACCGCGCTTCTCCTTCGTCAACAGCCACTACGGGCTGCTCAAGTCCCTGGGCGACATCTTCAGCAACGCCACTCCGCCGGCTCTCACCGGCGGAGTGGTCGCCCCGAGCCAGCACCTCATCGAGCGCTGTGCCGAGTTGCTCTCGGTCGGGATCTGGGCGCTGGCCGTCACCGGCGCCTGGCTGCGGCGCCACTCGGGCAAGATGGTCCTGGCGCTCGCCCTGCTCGCGTTCTCTCCCATCATCATGGTTGCGCTTGAGGCCTACGGGCACGAGGGAATCCTGCGGGTGTACCTGTTCTCCCTGCCGTGGTCGGCGGCACTGGCAGCCCTGGTCATCGTGCCGTCCAGGGAGCCGGTGCCCAAGCTGGGCAGCCATCGTTCGCGCGTGCAGCGGGGAGTGCTCTTTGCCGTGAGGCGCTCGATGTCGCGGGCCGTGCGCCCCGTCGCCGAGGCCACATCTGGAGCTGCGCGGACCGCCACGCGGGCCGTCTCCCGCGCTCTCGGCTCCGTTCGCAAACTCGCGCGGCCACCGGTCAGTGAACCTGCCGCAATGCTCACGATGCCCGACATCATGCCGGCGGGATCGTCGCTCGATCTCTCGGAGCCCGCGTCCGTCGAGGGCGCCCCATCGCGCCGGGCCCGAGCAGGAGACGCGCTCCGCACGCTCCTCGTGCTCCTGGCAGCCCTGACCTTGTTCTACCCGGCCTTCTTCGGTGACGACAGCTTCAATTACATGAGCAAGACGGAAGTCGACGTCGTTACCTCGTTCCTGCGGACCGCTCCCGTCGGGCGCATCTACAGCCCGGTCGACAATGCGCCGCTGGCCGACACTGCCAAGTACAACTTGTTCCAGCGGACGATTATTTTTGGTGATTACGGCCTGATCCCCTCAGGGGTGCCCAAGGGAAACGTGGCAGCCATGCTGGCGAAGAACGCGCGGCATGAATCCGGGTCAACGGTGCCGGCTTATGTGGTGATTACCGCCAGCATGAAGGCGTATAACCAGCAGTACGATGTCACTTCGCCGCGCGACTTCAATGCGCTGAGCACCGCGCTTCAGCGCTCTAAGCTGTGGACACTCCTGATCAGACGGCCAGGGGTCGAGA
>JASHXW010000557.1 GCA_030043395.1 Streptosporangiaceae bacterium | reverse complement strand
GCTAGCCGCGAGCGAACAGGAGGTCATGTGCCAGGCAGGATCACCGTCGCGTGCCTCGACATGGCCGGCACGACCGTCGCCGACGACGGCACCGTCATGGCGGCATTCGACGCGGCCATGGAGCAGGCCGGGCTGGGTCCCGGCACGGCAGGTCACGAGCGTGCCGCCCGGATCGTGCGCGACACGATGGGACAGTCCAAGATCGAGGTCTTCCGCGCGATCCTGGGCGAGGAAACGGCCGCCCTGCGTGCCAACAACGCCTTCGAGTACCACTACGCGCAGCTTGTCGGCGCGGGAGCCGTCGCGCCGATGCCAGGCGCTGCGGCTACCCTGGCCGCGCTGCGGGACGCCGGGATCAGGATCTGCCTGGCCACCGGGTTCTCGCCGGCGACGCGGAACGCCGTCCTGGATGCGCTCGGCTGGCACTCAGCGGTGGACCTGGCGCTCTCGCCGGCCGACGCGGGCCGTGGCAGGCCGTGGCCGGATATGCCGCTCACCGCGCTGATCAGGCTCGGCGGCGGTGGCGTGGGCGAGCTTGCCGTGGTCGGCGACACGGCCAGCGACATCGAGTCCGGCCTGCGAGCTGGTGCCGGGCTGGTCGCCGGCGTTCTCACCGGCTCGGCCAGCCGGGAGGAGCTGACCGGCTCGGGCGCGCCGCACGTGCTCGACTCGATCGCGGCACTGCCCGGGCTACTCGGCCTGGTCGGCTAGCTCGCCGCACGGCCGGCAGCAGCTGCGCGGGCTGGCCGGCTAGCCCGCCGCCGCCCCGCGGGGCCAGTCGAGCAGCAAGATCACGTTGCGGTCGCTGGCGGTGCCAGCTCCCGCGCCGCCCTCGGCAGTGATCAGGTCCCTGATTTGCCAGTCGTTGGCGGCTAGCTCGCGCGCCAGCGCGGCCAGGCTGGCCGGGCCGTCGATCCCCGCGAAGGTCTCCGGCGCGTCGCTATCGATGACCGTGCAGGCGATCGCCAGCGCGCCTGGCACCTGGAGCACCTCGATCAGGCGAGCCTGCTGCGGCCAGTCGATATGCGAGGCGGTCGTGATCTGCCAGAAGCCACCAGGCGCCCCATCCTCACGGACGGCCGTGACCGCGTGCACGTGCGTGTGCCCGTTCACCCACGCGATCACGCACGGGTGCTCGAGCAGCAGGGCGCACAGCTCGTCGCCGAGTATCCGCCGCCCGCCGCCGGGCGGCCGCCGGTCGTTGACCATCGCCTGCACCGGGTGGTGGCTGAAGATGATCACGAGCCGGTCAGCGCTCGCGTCGAGCTCAGCGCGCAGCCAGCTGAGCTGAGCCTCGTCCAGCGAGCCCTGCCAGCCGCCGTGCGGATTGACCGTATCGAGCACGACGCACCTGACCATCCCGTGGTCGAAGGCGTAATAGGCGGTGCCCTCGTCGGCGTTGCGGCGCGAGTAGCCGTGCCCGGCGGGCGTGCCCGGGCTGGCGAAGTGCTCGCGCACGTGGTCTGCCCTGGTGACCGGAACCCTGCCGGGATCGGGCGTGACCTCGATCCGCCGCCCGGTGGCCAGCTCGAGCAGGGCGTCAGCTTCGGCACTGTCGAAGCGCACCAGCGCCGAGGCGGCGTCCAGGTCGGCCGGCGGCGTGACGTACTTGACGGTTCCGACCAGGAAGTCAGCCAGCCAGCCGGCGGTCGGCACCGTTCCCTGCATCATGTTGTCATGGTTGCCGTACACGGCGAACCACGGCATCCCGAGCCCGGCGGCCCGGAACGGCCGGCGCATCGCGCTGAGCACGCCGGGCACCTCCGGGAAGCCGTACCTGGCCTGCGGAAGGTCAGTCATGCCCTGCTCGGGGTGCCAGTAGCGCTCGTCCTGGACTTGCTCGGCCGCGACTCCCTCATACCTGGACAGGTCACCGGAGTCCGAGGCCACGGTGCCGCCGTCGAGCAGCCTGATGTAAGCGCGCAGCTCGTTGAGCTGGCAGTTGTCGGTGGCGTCGCCCGTCACGATGGCGAAATCCAGCGGCGCGCCGGACAGCGGCGCGCGGGCCAGCCTGCGGACCGACCGCACCATCGCGTCGGCAACGTGGAAGGTGAACAGCTCCTGTGCCCGGTAGCAGCCGATGATCCCCACGGCGTCGCGCAGCGGTGAGTCGAGGTCGGAGAACCGGTCGAGCAGCTCAGCGCGCCCGGGGGACTGGTGGTCCATCACGTGCGTGTCCGACAGGTGCGCCATGGCAAGCAGCGGCGTGGCCGAGCGCAGCCAGCCCGGCCGAAGGGTCTCGCCGGCCAGGTCAGCGCGGGTAACGTGCGGCTCGCCGTCAGCTGCGACCAGCGCGCGGTAGCCGCCCTCGCCCGGCTCGCCGGGCACCAGCCGCCGCTGGGCAGTGGTCACCAGATCGGCGCTAGCCGCCGGCCTGCTGTGGCCGGTCACCGGATCACCCTTGCTGCCCACTGCCGCGCGACCAGCGCTGCCGCCTTGGCTAGCTCGGCAGGCGTCGGGAACCTCGGCGGAGCGGCCGGCACCGGCGGCAGAGCGTGCGCTCCAGTTCTGGCGGTGCCCTCGGCGAGCATCGTCGGCAGTTCCGCTGGCCTGATCCTGGCCGCCAGCCAGAGGTTCTGCCCGGTGGTGGAGTACAAGAACTCCTCCCACAGCCGGGCCGCGGCCGGATCGGGCGCGGCCTTGCTGATCGCCTGGTCGCGGTAGGACGCGTAGGTGGCGTCGGCGGGAATCAGGATCCGAAATCCCGGGACTTGCCTGGCGATCGAAGCGAGCAGGTAGTCCCACCCGATCACGATGGGCGTGTGCCCGTCGCGGATCGTTGCCAGGCTGGCGGGCGCGGTCACGAAATTGCCGTCCTTCCTGAGCTTGGCGAAGTAGGCGATTCCTGGCCCGATGTCGCCAAGCGAGCCGCCACTGGCCAGTGACGCCGCATACACGGCGGCGAGTGCGGCGCCGGATGTGGCCGGGTCGCCGCTGAGCGCTACCTCGTGCTTGTAGACGGGTTTGCGCAGGTCGCTGAACGAGGTCGGGGCAACCTTGACCTTGCGGGAGTCGTAGCCGATGGCCAGGTAGCCGCCATAGCCGGCGTACCAGGTGCCGTCGACGGCCTTCTCGGTGACCGGGATGTCATACCACTCGGCCACCTGGTACGGGGCCAGCAGGCCAAGCTGGCTGGCCTTGATCGCGTAGGGCGTGCTCAGGTTAAGCACGTCCGGGGCTGACGGGCTGCCCCGCTGCTTCCGCACCGCCGCGAGCTCGTCCTTGCTGACGCCGTCAGGATCCGCGTCGTGCACTGCGATGCCGTACCTGGCCCGGAATGCCTTGATGATGGCCGCGTCGTTGGCCCACCGCGGTGGCAGCGCGATGACGTTCAGCCGGCCTTCTCTCTTCGCGGCAGCGACGAGAGCGCGCATCCCGCCGCCCGCGGCGACGGAGCTTACCGTCGCCCAGTCCACAGGCTGGTCAGCCTTGCCGGTCGGGCCGCTAGCCGCATGCGAGCCTGCCGTGCAGCCTGCCGCAAGCACGGCGCCGCACAGCACGCCCGTGACTGCGATCCTCAGGTTGGCGCGCACGTTTTCTCACGTCCAGGGCAGGCGGGCAACTTGCCGGGAGCCGTCAGCTCCCGTCCTGTGCCACGACGGCGTTCATTGCCGCGCCCACGATGCCCGCGTCGTTGTGCATGGCGGCCGGAACGACCTGGGCGCGCAGCTTGAGCAGCGGCAGGAACTTATTGGACTTCCTGCTGACACCGCCGCCGATGATGATCAGGTCAGGGGAGAGCAGTTGCTCGATCTTCTCCAGGTAGGTCTCCACCCGGCCAGCCCACTTGCCCCAGCTCAGGCCGCCTTCCTCCCTGGCCCGCTCCGAAGCGCGGGATTCCGCGTCGTGGCCGCCGATCTCGATATGGCCGAACTCGGTGTTGGGCACGAGCACGCCGTTGTAGAACAACGCGCTTCCGATGCCGGTTCCCAGCGTCAGCAGCAGCACCGTTCCCGGGTGGCCCTTGCCGGCGCCGAAGCGGATCTCGGCCACCCCGGCGGCGTCGGCGTCGTTGACGACCGTCACATCGTGCCCGGCAGCCGCGCCGAGGAACTCCTGCGCGTCCATGCCAATCCAGTCAGGATGCATGTTGGGCGCGGAGTGCACGATTCCCGAGACGACGACGCCGGGGAACGTCATGCCGATGGGGCCCGCCCAGGAGAAATGCTCGACCGCCTCGCGGATGACGCCAGCGACCGCATCCGGTGTCGCAGGATGCGGGGTGTCTAGCTTGACCCGCTCGGCCCTGAGCTCGCCAGTGGCCACGTCTACCGGGGCGACCTTGATGCCGGTGCCGCCGATGTCGATTCCCAGGACATCCGCCATGAAATCTCCGTTATGCCTAGTCGTAGATCCGGGGGTAGTGGCGTCAGACGCCCCAGCGTGCCTGTTCCAGTGCTGCGACGTCTGCTTCTGCGCCTTCAAGGCTGACGCGGGCCGCGCCCGGCCGGCCGAAAGCCCACATCATCAGCTCGGCAGGGGCGCCGATGACCGTGACCATGGGAGTTCGCGGCCTGACCGTCATCCGCACGACTCGATGGCCGTCAGCCGGCTGATCCTTCAGGTCGTCCCTGGCGAACTCGATGCCGACCGGGATCTTGCGCAGCAGCAACCTGGCCCGGGCGAGCTGACCCCAGATGGCCTGCGTCATGGCCTGGTCGAGCTCACGCGGTTCCCAGTCGGGCTGTGCGCGCCGGACGTCCTCGTGGTGGATGAAGAACTCGGCGAAGTTCAGCCGCTCGTCGGCACCAGGGATGCCGAACAGGGAGAACCTGGGCGGCCCGGCCCGGAAGGTCTCCACCAGCAGCGGGTAGGGCGTCCGGCTCGTCATCCCGCGCTGCACCCGGCTGGTGTAGCCGGCCAGCGGGCCGCCGACGATTCCGGCTGCCGCGTCCGGCCGCCGTTCCCGTAGCACGAGGTGGGCGGCCAGGTCCGCCGTGCGCCAGCCCTCGCAGAGTGTCGCGGCGTCAGGTCCCATCTTGTCCAGCAGGACGGCTAGGGCCAGCCGCTCATCTCGGGCATAAGTCACTGCTTGATAGTAGGCCAACGGCCCGTCCTCCCGCTGGATGCCAGCCGGTCCGGCACGCGGCCAGGCACAGCGGGTAGCGTTCGGGGAGTAGCCGCGCGTAAGGAGTACGGAGGAACACAGCAGCATGGTTGCCGACAAAGGCCCAGGTGCCAGTAGCGGCTCAGGTGCCGCGGGCAGCGCTCAGGTGGCGCGCTCGCGGCGGGAGCTCCTGATCATCCTGCTGGCAGGCGCAGTGGGAGCCGGCCTGGTGCTGCTGGGGACGAGGCAAGTGCTGGCCCGGGTGGTCGTTCTTGCTCCGCGTCCGCTGCCGTCTTCCGTCAGCTCGCTGAGCGGCCAGGACTTGCGCCCGGCCATCGCCGCGCTCGCCCTAGCCGCGCTGGCCAGCCTCGCGGCCGTGCTCGCGACGCGCGGGCTGCTGCGCAGGATCACTGGCCTGATCACCGTGCTGCTCGGTGTCGGAATCGCGCTCATGGCGGCAGGCTCCATCACGAGGGCGCAGGCCGTCGCTGCCGCGCGGAACTCCGCCGCGACGCCGGCTGGCGGCACGGGCGCTGGCACGGCCGCGGGGTCGGTGACCGCCGGCAACGGCGGATCGAGCGGTGGTGGAATCGGGATCTCCGGGCTCCCGGTCCGGGTAGACCTGGCAGGACCGGAATGGCGCGCGATGATGATCCTCGGCGCCCTTCTCGCCGTGGCAGCAGGCATCGCGGTGATCGCGCGGGCAGGCAAGTTGCCCGTGATGTCGGCGCGCTACGACCGGCCGACTGGGTATGACGCGCAAGCCAGGCTGGCTGACCGAGTCCGGGCGAAAGCGGCCAGCTTGTCGGCAGCGCGCTCCAGGGCTGAGAGCCCAGGGTCCGAGGCCCCAGGCCCGGAGCCTGGGGACTCCGAACCCGCGGGTGCGCGGCGACCCGCCCGGGTAGGCACGGGTTCGAGCATGTGGGAGGCGCTGAGCTCCGGCGAGGACCCAACCGCCTGACCGGGCTGGACCCCGTGGTCTCTTCGTAGCGGACACTTCTCAGGTTCTGGACGTTTTTCACGCGGTTTCCGCGTGAAAAACGTCCACCAGCTGAAAAACGTCCGCCTGGTTAGGCTGCCGGCCAGGCCAGATGTGCCGATACTCAGATGACGCTAGGTAGGTCAAGGGGCACGTTCCGCAATCTGCCGGTGTCGCTGAGCGACCGCTCCGCAGGGGCGGCGACTTTTGGGCAATCGCCTCTCGGTACGATCGGGGGCGCTAGGCAACCCACCCCGAGGGGGCAGCAGAACCGCGTGAGCGTTCTCGATGAGATTCTCGTGGACGTGCGCGCCGATCTCGCGGCGCGTCAGCGCATTGCGCCGCTTGAGCAGCTCAAGGTCGCCGCGAGGAAGGCGCCGTCTCCGCGCGATGTGATGGCCGCGCTGCGTGCCGAGGGCGTA
>JASHXW010000556.1 GCA_030043395.1 Streptosporangiaceae bacterium | reverse complement strand
GCAGGCTGACCAGGACCAGGGTCAGGGAGGCGAGCCAGGCATGACCGCGGGCTGGGTCGAGCGCGCGCTGGCCGAGCACGACGACCAGGCGACGGGTGAGCCGGCCCGGCGTGGCTCGCCGCAGCCGATGCCGGGCACCGTCCGCGAGGAACTCGTCCTGGAGCGGATCGACCGGGCCAGGCGCGCGCGAGCGCGCGTCAGGGAAGACCGGGTCACCATGTCGCACGGGGCAGGCGGTAAGGCGACTCAGTCGCTGATCGAAGCGATCTTCCTCGATGCGTTCCGCAATCCGATGCTCGAGCCACTTGAGGACGCTGCCCGACTGCAGCTAGATGGCTCACGGCTGGCGCTGACTACTGACTCCTACGTCGTTTCCCCGCTGTTCTTTCCCGGCGGGAACATCGGCGACCTCGCCGTGAACGGCACCGTCAATGACCTGGCCATGGCGGGAGCGACGCCGCTGTACCTCTCAGCCGGCTTCATCCTGGAGGAAGGCTTCGCCATCGAGGACCTGAGCCGGATAGTGACCTCGATGCGGGACGCGGCGCAGTCGGCAGGCGTGCGGATCGTGACCGGCGACACCAAGGTCGTCCAGCGGGGGAAGGCCGACGGCTGCTACATCAACACGGCCGGCGTTGGCCTGGTCCAGCACGAGATGGACCTCGGCGTCGCGAAAGCCCGGCCAGGCGACGCGATCCTGGTATCGGGGCCGATTGGCGACCACGGGGTCACCATCATGCTGTCCCGTGGCGAGCTCGACATCGAAGCGGACATCGAGTCGGACACCGCATCGCTGCACGACCTTGTCGCGAGCCTGCTAGCCGAGCCCACCGGTGTCCGGGCGCTGAGGGACGCGACCAGGGGCGGGGTGGCCACGATACTCAACGAGATCGCGAAGGCCGCCGACGTCGGCGTCGTGGTCTGCGAGGATGCTATTCCGGTCCGCGACGAGGTCAGGGGTGCGGCCGAGTTGCTCGGCATCGACCCCATGTACGTGGCGTGCGAAGGCCGGATGGTCGTGGTCGTCGACGGCGACTGCGCCGAAGCCGCACTCGCTGCACTCCGCAAGCACCCGCTCGGCCAGCACGCCGCGATCATCGGCCAGGTGGTCCCCGAGCCAGCCGGGATCGTCCAGCTCAAGACGGCGTTCGGCGGAACGAGGATCGTCGACTTGCTAGTCGGCGACCCGCTGCCGCGGATCTGCTAACCGGGCCGGGCGCGAGAGCGGCGCAGGGACGAGAGGACATGCATGAGCTGGCGATCACGGAGGGCGTCGTGGATGCAGTGACCGAGCGGCTGCCCGATGCCAAGGTCACGTGTGTCCGGCTGGAGATCGGGCAGCTGTCCGGCGTCGTCGCTGACTCGGTCAGGTTCTGCTTCGACCTCGTGACCGAGGGCACGAACCTGGCCGGCGCGAAGCTGGAGATCAGCGAGCCAGCGGCGTTGTGCCAGTGCCGTGCTTGCGGGAGCGAGTTCGCTCCCGTCGGATCGATGCTCTTGTGCCCGTGCGGCAGCGCCGACGCTGATGTCTTGTCCGGCCAGGAACTCAGAATCGTCTCAGTGCAGGTGGCCTAGTCATGTGCGCGACATGCGGCTGCGCAGGCGACGGAGTAGTCGTTCGCCTGGTCGGCGAGCGCGACGGAGCGGCGAACCACGAGCACGCCAGCCACGAGCACGCCAGCCACGAGCACGCCAGCCATGAACATGACCAGCGTCCGCACGTGCCCGGCGGCTCACCCGCTGACGGCGAGTCCCGCACGGTGACGCTGCAGCGAAATATCCTGGCGAAGAACGACGACATCGCCCGGCACAACAGGCAGTGGCTCGCCGACCGTCGTGTGCTGATGCTGAACCTGATGAGCTCGCCGGGGGCCGGCAAGACCACGCTGCTCGAGCACACCGGCCGTGCTCTTGGGTGCTCGACGCGCATCGGCGTGATCGAGGGTGACCAGGAGACCACCATCGACGCGGAGCGGGTCCGTGCGGCCGGCTGCGAGGTCGTCCAGGTCAACACCGGCGCCGGATGTCATCTTGACGGGCAGATGGTATCCAGCGCCCTGCGTGCGCTTGATCCGCCTGCCGGATCCATCGTCCTGGTTGAGAACGTCGGCAACCTGGTATGCCCCGCGCTGTTTGACCTAGGCGAGGCAGCGAGGGTTGTGCTCTCCTGCGTGACCGAAGGAAGCGACAAGCCTGCCAAGTACCCGCAGATGTTCCAGCGCGCCGATCTGGTCGTGGTCAGCAAGATTGACTTGCTGCCCTACGTGGACTTCGATACGCGCCGTCACGCAGCTGATGTCCGGCGGCTATGCCCAGCCGCCGAGATCATCGAGCTTTCCGCCGTGAGCGGGGCCGGCCTTGCGGACTGGTACGACTGGCTTACCTCTCGTCGCGGGCTGCCGCGATAACGGCCTGGCCAAGACTGATCCCACCGTCGTTGCACGGAACCCGCGAGTGAGTCAGCACCTCGAAGCCACGTTCTTCAAGCAGGCCGACGGCAACGGCAGTCAGCAGCACGTTCTGGAATACGCCGCCGGATAGTGCCACCGTGCTCAGCCCGGTTCGCTGCCGCAGCAGCACGGCACTATCGGCGAGCAGCCGCGCGACGCCGTTGTGAAACCTAGCGGCGATGACCCGCCGGTCGACGCCGGCGGCCATGTCATCTGCCACCGCGCGAATGAGGTCCGCGCCGACGATCACGAGGCATTCGCCGTCCTGAATCCGGGCCGGGTACGCGTCGCGCTCGCCGGGCTCGGCTAGCTGCTCGAGCTCGATCGCAGCCTGGCCCTCGTAATTGACGCTGTCCCGGACGCCGAGCAGCGCGGCTACCGCGTCGAAAAGCCGGCCAGCGCTCGACGTCGCCGGCGAGTTGATGCCGCGGCGCCCCATCGTCACGACGGCATCCCAGTGGCGTTGGTTGCGCTGGTACACGGCCAGCCCTGCAGGCGGGGCGCCGTCATAGGCGACGTCCAGGTAGGCGGCTGCCATCCGCCATGGCTGCCTGATCGCGGCCGCGCCGCCGGGCATCGGCACTAGCGCGAAGTGGCCAGACCGCTCGAATTCCCTAAGCCCTGCGACCAGGAACTCCCCGCCCCAGATCGCACCGTCGGTCCCGTATCCGGTGCCGTCGAATGCGACGCCGATCACCTGACCGCCGGCGCCGTTGTCCGCCAGGCAGGACGCGATGTGCGCGTGATGGTGCTGCACGCCAACCAGGTCAAGTTCGGGCTTGGCTTCGGCTCGGTCGTGCGCGTAGCCGGTGGACAGGTAGTCGGGGTGCAGGTCGTGCACGATCACCGCGGGATCGATATCGAAGAGACGGCTGAAATGCTCGATCCAAGTCGTGAACGAGTGCAGCGTAGAAACGTTCTCAAGGTCGCCGATGTGCTGGGAAAGGAACGCGCGGTCGCCCTTGGCCAGGCAGAACGTGCTCTTCAGCTCGGCGCCGCAGGCCAGGACCGGGCGCGGGAACCTGGTGCGCACCGTGACCGGCTCCGGCGCGTAGCCGCGCGCCCGCCTGATGACCGACTCGCGCCCGAGCGACGAGCGCACGACCGAGTCATCAGCCCTGACATGGATAGCCCGGTCGTGGACGAGGAACGCATCGGCGATCCCGGCGAGGCGGGATCGAGCATCGTCGTCTGCGTAGGCGATCGGCTCGTCGGATATGTTGCCGCTGGTCAGCACTATTGGCCGGCCCACAGCCCGCAGCAGCAGGTGATGAAGAGGAGTGTAGGGGAGCATGAGGCCCAGCTCGCGATTGCCGGGCGCCACGGACCTGGCCACGGGAGCATCAGGCAATCGCCTCAGCAGGACTATCGGCCTGCGCCGACTGGTCAGCAGCCGCTCGGCGACGTCGTCGACCTCGCACAGCCGCTTGGCGGCGGCAAGGTCGGGAATCATGACAGCGAATGGCTTATCCTCGCGGTGCTTCCTGGAGCGCAGCGCGGCCGCTGCGACCTCACTCGACGCGTCCACGGCAAGGTGATAGCCGCCGAGTCCCTTGACGGCTAGCACCAGGCCATCGGCGAGCAACTCGGCGGCGCGGGCGACAGGATCCCCGGGCAACGGGTCCGCCATCCGGTCGATAAGTCTCAGCTGCGGACCGCAGGCCGGGCAGCATGTCGGCTGCGCATGGAAACGGCGGCTTGCCGGATCGCGGTACTCCGCCGCGCACGCCTCACACATGGTGAAGCCAGCCATAGTGGTCAGTGCCCGGTCATAAGGGACGTCGACGACGATCGTGAACCTCGGGCCGCAATTCGTGCAATTGATAAAGGCATAACCGAACCGTCTATCGGCCGGGTCGTTGAACTCAGCGAGGCAGTCGTCGCAGGTCGCCGTGTCGGCAGAGACGAGCGTACTGCGCTGGCCAGCTCTCGAGCTTGACACAATCGTGAACGCTGTCGATCCGTCCGGCCGTAGCTCCGACGTCGAGATCCGCTCGATGCTTGCCAATGGCGGCGCGTCCCGCCGCAGCGCAGTCATGAACTCGGCGACGGCCCCAGGATCGCCCTCGACCTCGGCGAACACCCCGTGGACGTCGTTGCCGACGAGCCCGCCGAGGCCGAGGCTGGTGGCCAGGGAGTGCACGAACGGCCGGAAGCCAACCCCCTGGACGATGCCCTCGACCTGCACCCGGGTTCTGATCCGATCGCTCACCATTCCAGTGTGGTGGAGAAGGCGGCGCTGTCAGGCGCAATCTGGTGATGGCGGCTTAGCCGCTGACCTTGAGCGTGAACCGGGCTTTGCCCGTGCTGCGCTGCGCGGCGTCCGGGTCGGTGACAGTGACGCGGACGTGAAACACGCCAGAGGCGGCAGGCTTTCCGCTGATCACTCCCGCTGCGGATACCTTCAGGCCCTTGGGAAGGTCGCTGGCGGTCCAGTGGTACGGAGTGATGCCACCGGTGGCCTTGAGGGATGCGTGGTACCGGGCGCCTTTCCTTGCTGCCGGCAGCGACTTGGTGGCTACCTTGACGGCGGCCAAGCCGACCGGCTTGACGCTGGAATCAGGATCGGTCGCCTTTCCCGGCTTGCCGTTCTCGCCGTCGTTGCCGCTGTCTCCCGAGCCGCTCGGGTCACTGGGGCCTCCTGGCCCGGCCACTCCGCCGCATCCTGGGTTATAAGGCGAATTCGGGCAGTCGGGGCCGACGATGCCGCCACCAACCGTGTCCTTGGTGAAGGTCACCCCGGCAACTTTCGCGTGGCCCAGGCTGTCGATGGCACCGCCGCCACCGTCCCCGCCGTCCGCTCCGTCGCCGCCGTCCGCTCCGTCGCCGCCTTTGGCCGTAAAGCCGGCTGGGCAGAAGCCGCAGCCGCCGCCGCCACCGCCGTAGCCGCCGTAGCCGCCGTTGCCTCCCACGGCGCTATCGCCTGTGAAAGCCGCACCCTGCACCGTCATGATGCCAGAGTGCGCGTCGTAGATCGCACCGCCGAAGGCGCCGCCGCCGTCACCGCCGTCGGCCCCGTCCGCTCCGTCGCCGCCGTCACCGCCCGCGGTCTTCTGGCCGGGAGAGCTGTTGAATCCGTTGCCGCCGGCCCCGCCATCTCCGCCCGGCCCGCCGATCCCGCCTCTGCCGCCGATGGCGTAGTTGGCGCTGAACGAGCCGCCAGAGACCGCCAGCTTGCCTGCGTTGTAGATCGCGCCGCCGAGCGCGTCGCCACCCGCGCCCGCCTTGGCTCCTTTACCGCCATTCCCGCCGTCGCCGCCGGTCACGCCTGCGGCCGAGCATCCGCAGCCAGATCCGCCCTGGCCACCAGCGCCGCCGTCGCCGCCGTAGCCGCCGGCAGCCTGGTCGTGCGCGAAGATGACCTCCTTCACGGTCACCTTCGCGTGGGCCCCGACATAGAGCCCTCCGCCCTCAGCGCTTCCGCCCGGTGATCCTGGAGTACCCGGGCCCGCGTTTCCGCCGTCAGTACCTGCGGTCTGGGGGTTCTTCCCGTTCCGGCCCTGCCCACCGTCTTTGCCGAAGTCGCCCACGGCACCGCCGTCCTCGACGGTGAGATTCTCCAGCGTGAAATTGCCGCCCTTGACGTCGAACGCGCGTACGCCGGGCATGTAAATCCCTTGCCAGCCGGCGAGCCCGAGCTGGCCGTATATCTGCACTGCGTGGCCGTTGCCGTTGAGCACGACCTTGCCCGATGTGACGACCAGGGTCTTGGTCAGGTGCAAGGTGCACGAGCTCGTGAAGACGATGTCTCCGCCGGCCTTCAGCTCGCTTTGCAACTCCTTCTGGTTGCACTGGGCGGTAATGGCCGCCGATGCCGGGGACGCAGCGAGGCCGACCAGAACGGCACTCCCGCCGAACGTGAGAGCTGCCGCAGCCAGCCAGCGGACCAGCCTGGCCGCGAGGAAGGAAGCCCGATCGGTGCCAAACATGATCCATCCCCTCCATCTCGCCCACTTTGATAATGACCGGCAAAGGCGGCCAACGCACGCGCTGCATCACCGCTGATCTCACGGCTCGCTGACCAGGATCAGCGGCTGGGCATTTTCCGACCCTGGGTCTGGGCGCGACCTGCCCTAGATGCCGGCTGTGACCTGCGCGAGGTACCTGGCCAGCCGGTCAGCCATGACGCCGTCGGCGTCTGCGGCCAGCCCGATGTAGCCGTCAGGGCGGACAGCGAGCAGCGCATCCTCGCCGGTACCGATGCCGTAGGCCTCGCGCGCGGCTCCGGTCGTGTCAGCGAAGATCGTCATCCCGGCCGGCCCGCTGGTCCTGGCCTCGGAGGCGCTGGCCAGCGAAGGCGTGACGACCACGCCGCGCACCGGCGCCGCTGGCCGTTGCGTGATCCACTCCGCGGCGGTCGCCGTCGAGGACGGCCCGAAAGCCACCAGCGTCGTCGCGCCGCCGCCGAGGAACGTGAACATGCGGACTGGCTCCCCGCTGGCATCGTTCCCCGGTGCGTCCGGTGCCCGGTCGCCGGCGATGACGCTGCCTGGCGCGCTGCGGGATTCCTGGCTCAGCGCGCTCTCGCGGTAGCCGAGGTTGAGCTGCCGCAGTTCGGGATCGTCGCGCTTGAGGGCACCGGGATCTTGCCTCACCGCCTTGTCGTGAAGTCGGGTGCTGATTCCGAGAACCTCAGCCGCGATCGGCAGCCGCTCCGCCTCATAGGTGTCGAGCAGCGCCGCGGGCGCGCCGGTCAACACTGCCGCGAGCTTCCAGCCGAGGTTGTACGCATCCTGGATGCTGGTGTTGAGGCCTTGCCCGCCGGCCGGCGAGTGGACGTGCGCGGCGTCGCCGACCAGGTAGGCGCGGCCGGCTCGGAACTGCCGGGCGAGCCGGATGTTCGCTCGCCACAGCGATGTCCAGCCGACCCCGGTCAAGTGAATCTGCCCTGGCCCGGCTGCAGCGTCGGCGATCTGCTGGAGCGCCGCGATCGTGAGCTCGGGCGCTCGGGCGCCGGCGGCGACCGGAGAAGTCAGCTGGAACATGTCGGTCCCGGCGAGCGGGCACAGTCCGAGGCGGAATCCCGCATCTCCGCCCGCAGATCCGGTCCAGACGTGCCAGTAATCACGGTCTGCGCCATCCGCGCGGACATCGGCGACGATCATCCGCTGCTGCTCGCGGGTCTCGCCATCGAACTCGACAGCCAGCGCGCCGCGCACCGTGCTGCGACCGCCATCGGCGCCGACCAGGTACTGCGCTCGTACCTCCTGCTCGCCATCGCCGGTCCGCACCACTGCGGTGACGCCATCGGCGTCCTGACGGAACGACACCAGCTCGCAGCTGTAGCGCACGTCGCCGCCGAGCGCCGCGAACCGCGTGGCGAGGAGGTCGCATGTGCGCCACTGGGGGAGCATCCAGACGTTCGGGTAGGGCACGTCGGGCGTGGCCTCGCGGAGCGGGTCCATTCGCCCCTCGAACACCACCTTGCCCTGCTGGTGCGCTTGAAGCGGCGGGTAGAGGCCGCCAAGCGCGCGGACCTCGGCCAGGATGCCCAGGTCCTCGAAGATCTCCTGGGTGCGCGGCTGCAGGCCCTTGCCGCGCGATCCGGCGGGCGGCAGCGGGTCCTTCTCCGCGATGAGGCTGGCAATGCCCCTGCGGCCCAGCTCGCAGCCCACCATGAGGCCGGCCGGCCCGGCCCCGATGATCAGAACCGGCGTGTGCTCGACGCTCGCATCGTGTGCCATGGCAAACTCCTAATGAATTTAAATTCATTGAATGTCAATTCATATTATGAGCCAGCGGCCCGGCGCGCAACTGCTCCCGCGTTTGACGACGGACGTGCGCAGACAGCGCACAGGACTCACCGTTAGCGTGGGCCTGACCCGTGAGCGACGACGCGACGCCGGTGCGAGCCGGCCAGAGGTGACGAATGAACGAGATGCCTGCACCAACCCGCCGCGCGCAGGCCGCCGTCGATACCGAGGTCGCGCTCAAGGAGGCAGCTAAGCGGGTGTTTGACCGCGTCGGTTACCTGCGCGCGAAGATCACTGACATCACCGCCGAGGCTGGGCGCGCCGCTGGCTCCTTTTACAGCCACTTCGACAGCAAGGAACAGCTGCTCGAAGCCCTGCTTGCCGACATGATCGAGGCGGGCCACCGCCGGTCGGCGCTGCCCGGCCACAGTCCAGACTTCAGCAGCTTCGATGCGATTCGCTTTCACGTGGCCGGCTACTGGCAATTCGTCGTCGAGAACCGCTCGGTGATCCTCGCGCTAAACCAGGCAGCGATGATCAGCGAGCACTTCGCCATCCGCCAGGCTGAGCTGCTTGAGCCCGTGTACCGCGAGATTTCCGGTCATCTCGAGTACGTCACCGCGGCCGGCGGCACGCTGCCCGCTGATAGCGGCACGGTCACTGCCGCGATCGTCAGCCTGATGTCCGGATATGCCTACGCGTGGCTTACCGGGCAAGGTCCCCGGCTGGCGCCGCGCCCGGCGCCGGACGAGGCCGTCGACATGATCTCGGCGTTCATCCTGCACGGCATCACCGGCCCGCCCGTCCCCGCATGACGCTTCGCGCGGCCGCCCGGTCCTAGTAGCCGAGCGGCTCGAAGCTCGTGGTCAGCTCGACGGTCCGGCCCTCCCGCGCTGCGGTCTGCGCGGCGAGCATGATCTCTAGCACGTGCCGCCCGCGGTCCAGGCCGGTGACGGGCGCGGTGCCGTGCTCAAGGCAGTCGGCCAGGTGGTCGACCAGCACGGCCCTGGAGTAGCGAGCCGCGCGGTTCTCGGCCGGCAGCGCGTCGGATGAGCGCGGGGAGATCCAGCCGGAGAGTCCGGGCGCCGCGTCGACGCGGAAGAGCTCGACCGGCCCGGAACCGTCGGCGCCGCCGCCCGGCCGGTTCACGATGAGGGTTCCTGCCGTGCCGAACAGCTCAAGCGCCGGCGTCCGGCTTGCCTGGACGTTGAACGTCGCATCGATGGTCGCGAACGCCGCGTTGCCGAAATCAAGCAGCAGGAGCGCGTTGTCGTCCTCGGTGACGTCGATCCGCAAGCCGTCGAAGGGCCCGCCGCGGGCCCGGCGGACCGGATCGATCAGCCCTGACATCGCCGCCACCCGCCTCGCCGGGCCGAGCAGGCCGGTGATGCGGTCGATGCCATAGACGCCCATGTCCAGCAGCGGGCCCGCGCCCTTCTGGTAAAACCAGGTCGGGTCCGCGGGCCAGGCCATCGCCGCTGGCCCGCAGTGCGAGGACTGAAGACGGGCGAACGCCACCTTGCCGACCGCGCCCTCGCGAATCAGCTGCCTGGCCTGCGCCCATTCAGCGCTCAGCATGTCGGCGGGCGCGCAGAGCGCGACCAGGCCCCGGCTCTCGGCGAGGGCGCACAGCTCGTCCGCCTCGGCCAAAGTTGATGCGATCGGCTTCTCGGTGACCAGGTGCTTGCCGGCCGCCAGCACCTTCCTGTTCGT
Source organism: Streptosporangiaceae bacterium (assembly GCA_030043395.1). Next base: position 6,450 of record JASHXW010000556.1, on the reverse strand, counting down.
CTCGAAGTGCGCGTCGATCGGGGTGAGGTTCAGCACGGCGTCGATGCCGCCGTCGTTCAGCATCTGCTCCAGGGTGTCGAAAACGGCCGGGATCTGCCATTCCCGCGCGACCGCGTCGGCGCGCGCCCTGGTCCGGCTGGTGATCGCGGTGACCTCCACCCGGTCCCGCATGCGGCCGAGGCCGGGCAGGAAGCCCGCCTCAACCGTTGCGATCATCCCGGCGCCGAGGATGCCGAGCCGGATCGGCTTGCCGACGCCTTGCGGCGTGCTTGTTGTCACCGCCGTCCCCCAAATCTTCGGTCGCTTATAGGACATAAGGACTATATGTAACTAACAAATCCTTAGCCAAGGGTTGACACCTTATACCGGAGGGTTGACACCTTATACATGGGTGTATACGTTAGCCGTCACCTCATCGGAGATGGGTCGGTTCTGAGTACCTAGGGGGGCATCGTGGAACGAGCGCTTACACGCGGGCGGTCGATTCGGTTCCTCGCCGTCGCCAGCGTCGCCGCGCTGGCCATCGCGGGCTGCAGCAACGCGGGATCACCGGGCTCGTCGTCCAGTGGCACCACCCTGACGGTGAACAACAACGAGGGCGAGCCGCTGACCGACAACTTCAATCCGCTGGATCCGACCAGCACGCTGGACGTCTACGGTTCCTGGTCGATGATCTACGAGCCGCTTGTGCAGTACGACCCGCAGCGCCCAGGCCTGACCTACCCGTGGCTCGCCACGTCGTGGCAATGGTCGAACGCCGACAAGACCCTGACGTTCAACCTGCGCAAGAACGTGACGTGGTCCGACGGCAAGCCTTTCACCAGCGCCGACGTGGTGTACACGTTCGAGCTGGACAAGAAGGTCAGCGCGGTCAACGTGTACGGCTTGCAGATCGCGAGTGTCACGGCGAACGGCAAGTACCAGGCCACGATCAACTTCACCGGGCCTGCTTACTCGGACTTCTACTACGTCGCCGAGGCGAGCCCGATCCTGCCCGAGCACATCTGGAGCAAGGTCAGCAATCCCGCGACGTTCACCGACACGAACCCGATCGGGACAGGCCCGTACGTGCTGTCGAAGTTCACGCCGCAGAACTTCGTGCTGACCAAGAACCCGCATTACTGGCAGGCAGGCGTGCCCAAGATCGCCAGCCTGGACTACGTGGCCGGCACCGCGACCTCGCTGCAGAACATGGTGAACAACGACACGCTCGACTGGTCGAGCGGCGGCGACCCGGGCGCGCAGAAGTGGGTGAAGGAGAACCCGGTCAACCACTACTGGTTCCCTGGCGCAGGCGTGGTCTCGCTCGAGCCCAATCTCGGCCGGTGGCCGTTCACCGACGTCGCCGTGCGGAAGGCGATCAGCCTCGCCATCAACCGCGCCCTGGTCGGGCAGCGCGGCGAGTTCGGCTACGAGTTCCCGGTAACCTCGGCCACTGGCTTGCTGCAGAGTCAGTCCAGCTACATCGCCTCCCAGTACTCCTCGGACAAGCTCAGCTACGACCCGGCGGAGGCCAGGACGATCCTGAAGAACGCGGGCTACACGCTGAACTCGAGCGGAGTCTTCGCCAAGGCAGGCAAGGCACTCGACATCACGATCGAGGACCCGTCCGGATTCGTGGACTACATGACGGACTGCTCGCTGATCGACAACGAGCTCAAGCAGATCGGCATCGCGGTCACGTGCGATGGCGTGTCGACCAATGCGTGGGGCAGCGACCTTGCCTCCGGCAACTTCGACGCGTCGATCCGGTGGAGCGACTACGGCAACGGTGACCCGTACTACATCTATAACGGCTGGCTGAACTCCACGCTGGCGCCGAAGGGCGGCAGTGCCTCGGACGACTTCGAGCGGTGGAGCTCGTCGGTCAGCCAGAACGCGCTGGCGGCGTACGTGAGCGCCCCAACGTCCGCGGCGCGGTCGCAGGCACTGGCCACGCTCGAGGGCATCCTGGTCAACCAGGTCCCGGTGATCCCGCTGTTCGACGCGGCGGACTGGGGCACCTACCTGACCAAGAACGCAACCGGCTGGGCCTCCCCGCAGAACCCGTACGCTGATGACGCTCCCGGCGCAACCTACGCCGAGGTAGTGGCGCTGCGCCTGCGGCCCCTGCACTGAGATGCCAGCTGCGACGGATCCCGGCGAAGGCGAGCCACTGGCCTTCGCCGGGACGCAGGGCTTGCGGGCAGGAGTGGCCCGGACGACCATTACGCCGCCGCTCGGCTCGCCGCTGGTCGGCTTCGCTGACCGGGGCGACTCGACCGGGTGCCACGACGAGCTGACCGCGACCGCGCTCGTGCTGGAGAGCGGCCAGCTAAAGGTCGCCCTCGTCGCCTGCGATCTGCTGTACATCCGCGGGGCCGCGCAGATGAAGCAGGCGATCAGCGACGCGACGGGCATCCCACCCGAGCGCGTGTTGCTGACCGCCAGCCACACGCACTACGGGCCCGCCCTGGACGCCGAGCAGGAAGCGGCCGCCGCGCTGGTTCCAGCCGCCAAGTGGCCGCTTGTGGCGGCGTACCGGCAGAACCTGCTCTTCAGCCTCGCAGGCGTCGTCTCCGTCGCCTGCCAGCGGCTAGACAACGCGGTCATCGGCTGGGCCGAAGGCAGCGCGGTGATCGGGATCAACCGCCGGGAGCGACTGCCTGACGGCTCGATCATCCTGGGCAACAACCCCGACGGGCCGTGCGATCACCGGGTGCTGGTCACCAGGATCGACCATGCCGACGGCCGGCCGCTCGCCGTGCTGCTCAACACCGCCTGCCACGGCGTCTCGCTGGGCAGCGACTGCACCGAGATCAGCGCGGACTTCCCCGGGGTCGCCCGCGAGCTCATCGAGCGCGAGACCGGTGCCGCCTGCATGTTCCTGCAGGGCGCCGCCGGCAACATCAATCCCACCCTGATGGGCTGGGACTGGACCTATGCGCGCCGGCTCGGCCTGACGCTCGGCGCCGAGGGTGCACGGCTGTTCTGGACCGCCAGGCCGCAACCCGGTCAGGGCCTGGGATTCGCCGGCCTGACCGAGCCGCTGCCGGCGCTGATGCCGGCCACGCTCGAGGAGGCCAGGGAACAGGTCGCCGAGCTGCAAGCAGAGCTCGAAGGCAGCGGCGACGGCCAGTCTCTCGGCAGCACGTGGGCTCAGTGGCGGCTGACCCGGGCAATGCGCGCCGCGGATGCGCTGGCCGGATCGGGTGCGCTGCCGCCGGTGCAGGCTGAGCTTGCCGCCGTGCGGATGGGTGACGGGCTGGCGATGATCACCTCGCCCGGCGAGGTGTTCACCGAGCTAGGCCAGGCGATCGTCGTGCAGTCGCCCTTCCCCGGGACGATCTTCAGCGGGTACACCAACGAGGCGATCGGGTACGTCCCGACGCCTGCCGCATACCCCGAAGGCGGCTACGAGGTCACGCACAGCTGCTATGTCGCCTCGGCTTCGGCTGCCGTGCTCGAACGACGCTCGATGCAGCTACTTGACCTGGTGACGCACGGCTGAGCTGGCGGACCGGAAGGGACGATCATGACATCCACAGGCCAGGTAAGGACCGACTCCGGGTCCCTCCCGGTGGTGCTCGGCGGCCAGCCAAGGCCTGCCATCGCGCCGGCCGTGTGGCCCCGCCCAGCCGGCCGGGAAATGGAGCTGCTCGGTCAGGTGGTACGCAGTGGCGCATGGGGCTTCGACGGGCCGCTCGAGGCTGAGTTCGAGCAGAAGTTCGCCGCTTACCAGGACGCCGAGTACGGCCTGTGCGTGGCCAACGGCACGGTGGCCCTGCAGCTGGCGCTGGAGGCCCTCGACGTAGGCGCGGGCGACGAGGTCATCGTCCCCGGCGTGACCTGGCAGGCCACTGCCGCCGCCGCGCTGGACATCAACGCCATCCCGGTCCTGGCTGACATCGAGCCCGGCACCTACTGCATCGACCCTGCCGAAGTGGAGCGGCTCATCACGCCGCGTACCCGCGCCATCATCGTGGTGCACCTGTACGGGAGCATCGCCGACCTGGACCGGATTCTCGAAATCGGGGCCAGGCACTCGATCCCCGTGATCGAGGACTGCGCGCACGCCCACGGCTCGCAGTGGCGCGACCGTGGCACCGGATCGTGGGGCACGCTCGGCTGCTTCAGCTTCCAGAAGTTCAAGACCCTGACCGCCGGCGAGGGCGGGTTCGTCACGACGAGCGATCCCGCGCTCCGCGAGGCGGTGTACAGCCTGCGCAACTGCGGCAGGCGCCGGGCCGGGTCGGCGCCGGAGCACTGGCGGCCGATCCAGAGCGGAAATTACCGCATCACCGAGTTCCAGGCCGCCGTCCTGCTCGCCCAGCTCGACGTCTTCGACGACCAGGCCAGCCAGCGAAGCAGGAACGTCGCCCGGCTCGAGGCGAGCCTGGCCGAGCTGCCCGGGGTCGCGCCGATGGACGCCCCGCCGCAGCGCACCCGCATCTCGCCGTACGAGTTCGCCTTCAGGTTCTGCCCCGATGAGTGGGACGGCGTGGCCGCGCGCGCTTTCCGCGCGGCACTCGAGGCCGAACTTGGCATCGAGGTCGACCCGATCAACGAGCCGCTGAACGCGGCGCCGCTGTACCAGCCGCACACCAAGCGCAGGTACCGGATCAGCGACGAGTACTGGGACGCCGTCGATCCCGCGCGCTTCGAGCTGCCCGTCGCCAGGCGCGCCTACGAAGAGGGCGTCACCCTGCCGCACAAGGTGCTGCTCGACGACGAGGCCATCCCGGCGATCGCGGACGCGATCGCCCGCCTTCACCAGCACAGGCACGCGCTGGCGAACTGGACTCCCAGCAGCGGGTCGTGAGGTATTACCTCCGCCGCCTGGGCTTTTACCTGCTGGCCGCCTGGGCCGCGATCACCATCAACTTCCTGCTGCCGCGGCTGATGCCGGGCAACCCAGTCGAAGCCCTGATCGCGCGCCTGAAGGGACATATCAGCCCGCAAGCGACGCGAGCGCTGATGATCCAGTTCGGCCTGGCGCATCAGACCAGCCTGCTGCACGAGTACTTCTCTTACCTGAACCAGCTCGCGCACGGCCAGCTCGGCATCTCGATCACCTACTTCCCCACGCCGGTGTCCACCGTGGTGGGCGAGGCGCTGCCCTGGACGATCGTCCTGGTCGGCTTCGCCACGGTGGTCAGCTTCGTCATCGGCACGGCGCTCGGCATCGTCATCGGCTGGAAGCGGGGCTCGCGGCTGGACGTGCTGCTTCCCGCCACGACGTTCTTCTCCGCCGTTCCGTACTTCTGGCTGGCGCTGCTCGCGGTGCTGTTCTTCGGATACGTGCTGAAGTGGTTCCCTACGGCGGGCGGATATGGCCTGACCAACACGATCGGCTTCAACTGGCCGTTCGTCGAGAGCGCGATCAGCCACGCCGTGCTGCCAGCCATGACCATCGTCCTGGCCTCGATCGCCGGCTGGCTGCTCAGCATGCGGAACATGATGGTCACCGTGCTCGGCGAGGACTACGTCGCGCTTGCCGAGGCGAAGGGACTGCCGCGCCTGCGGGTCATGCTGACCTACGGCGCCCGCAACGCCATCCTCCCGAACGTGGCCAACTTCGCCCTGTCGCTCGGCTTCGTGGTCAGCGGCGCGATTCTCACCGAGGCCGTGTTCTCCTATCCAGGCATCGGCTACCTGCTGTTCGAGGCGGTCAGCAACGAGGATTTTCCGCTCGCCCAGGCCATCTTCCTGGTGATAACGATTACCGTGCTGGTTGCCAATCTGCTCGCCGACATCCTCTACGGCATGCTCGACCCCAGGGCAAGGCAGGGTGATCGCTGATGACTGCCGTATTCCAGCCCGCTGAGATGGACGCCGTCGCGTCCGACAGCCCCGGGCAGGGCGCAGGTGCCGCGAGCCGCCTGTGGGCGAACATGCGCGGCATGCTCACGCCGAGCGTCATCACCGGCCTGGTGATACTCGGGATCTTCGTGCTGCTGGCCATCATCGGCCCCTACATCGCGCCGCAGAACCCGTCAGCGACCACCGGCGCGATACTGCAGGGACCATCCCTGCACCACCTGCTCGGGACAACCCAGACCGGCCAGGACGTCCTGTCCGAGCTGCTGGCCGGCACCAGGGCATCGATGGTGGTGGCCTTCCTGGCCGGCGGGGTCGCGACGCTGCTCGCGGTCGTGATCGGCACGGCAAGCGGGCTGATCGGCGGCCTGGCCGACGAGATACTGTCGGTGCTCACCAACGTGTTCCTGGTGATCCCCGCCTTGCCGCTGGCGATCGTGCTCGCCGCGTACCTGCCGAACGGCGGCGAGATCGCCCTGGTGCTGGTGATCAGCGTGACCGGCTGGTCCTGGGGTGCCCGCGTGATCCGGGTGCAGGCGCTGTCCTTGCGCAAGCGCGACTACGTGCTGGCCGCTCGCGCCAGCGGCGAGTCCACGATGCGCCTGATCCTGGTCGAGACGGTGCCTGACCTGCTGCCGGTCATCGCCATCC
>JASHXW010000555.1 GCA_030043395.1 Streptosporangiaceae bacterium | reverse complement strand
CCTTTGCCGAGCGGGTCGGTGTAGGAGGCGATCGCGGGCGCCTCGGTGGTCAGGGCGCCTGGCAGCTCGCCCTTCTTGGACCACTTCTTCGTGGTCGGGGTGCGGTACTTGTACCAGACGTGGCCGAAGGTGCCGCGGCCGCGCCAGGCGGCCAGCAGACCCTGGCCGATCGGGCTCGGGAAGGTCACGGAGCTGATGGCCGGCGAGTCATTAGTAAACGCGCCGGGAATCGGCTTGCTCGGGGACGACCAGGGTCCCGCTGAGCCAGCCAGAGCGGAACCCGCGCCCAGCGCGCAGACGATGCCAGCCGCGGCGATCGCCACGGAAAGCCTCGTCAAGGGGCGTCTGAACATTCTTGACCTCGCGTTCTAGTCATAGGACATGCCCGCGCCTGAGGGCGCGGCAGGGCAAGGTTATGGCTCGCTCGCTGAGCCGATAGCCAGGATTTCCAGTGACTTTCCTGTGTTCTGCCTGAGCTTTCTGAGTGCCGTTCCCAATACGGGATGTTTTTCTGATAGCGGGCACCGTATGCTCGCCGCATGCGGCTCCCCTCCCTTGCTGTCAGCGTGGCTGTCGCCGCCGCCGGCGTCGTGGCCCCCATAGAAATCGCGGCACCGGCATCGGCGGCGGCGACGCCGGCTTCGGCGCTCCGGCCCCCCGTGGTAACCCAGGCAAAGTCAGGCCTGGTGACAGGCATCGTGCTCGGCCCGGACCGCCAGCCGGAGGCGGGAGTGTGCGTGACCGCGTTCAGCCCGAGGGGACGCGTCTCCGCGATCACCTCGCCAGCTGGCCGCTACATGTTCACCGGCCTGCGACCTGGGACTTACACCGTTCGCTATCAGGGCTGCACGGACGGGGTTGCCTGGCCCGGCGCGGTTCAGGCGACGACTAGCCAGGTCAGGATCTTTGGCAGCGGGCTCACCAAACTGCCCGCCGTTGCCCTGCGCCCGGAACGCACCCTGGCGGACCTGCGCCGCGACATTCCGCGATCCAGCCAAGGCGTCGTCTCGGGCCGGGTGACGAGCACAACAGGACGGCCAATCGCCGGCATATGCGTGGACCTGCACTTCCCCGATGGTTACGAGGGCGTCCCGACATCGAAAGACGGGCGCTATCGCATCGAGTACGTACCGCCTGGCCGCTACACGGTCCAGTTCACCCCGTACTGCGAGCCGCAGAATCCGCCGTCCGGCAACTGGGCGCCGCAGTGGTACAAGGACACGATCAGCCAGGCGGCGGCGGCGCCGGTCATCGTGCACGCCGGCAAGACGACGAGCGGCATCGACGGCAGGCTGCGCCGGGGCGGCCAGATCTCCGGGATAGTCACGAACGCATCAGGCACCAGGCTGTCCGGCGTCTGCGTGGTCGTGCTGTCCGGTAACGGCAAGACCTTCATCACCCAGCTCAAGACGGCTAGCGGAAGCTACCGCGCCGATGCTCTTGATCCGGGCGGTTACCAGGTCGCTTTCGTGCCTGGCTGCGCCGCGGCCACGCCGTACCTGCCGCAGTGGTGGCCGGCCGCGGCCACCGAGCAGGGCGCCAGGCCAGTTCACGTGCGCTACGGGACGGTAACCGAGCACATCGATGCGAAGCTTGCCGTCGGCGGCAAGATCACCGGTGTCGTCAGGCTGCGGAACTCGCGGGGCCGGCCGCTGCGCGGCATGTGCGTCTACGCCGATCAGGACACCGCCGTCAACTCGGCAGGCTTCGTCGCCGCGACCCGGCGCAATGGCAGCTACCTGATCGAGGGCATGCCCACGGGCAAGTACGCGCTGAGCTTCGGCCCGGGCTGCGGCAGCAACGCGAACGTGCTGTACCAGAACTACCGGCATCCGGTAACCGTGATCGCAGGCCAGGTGCGGACCATCAATGCCTATCTGCAGCCTGGCGGCGCGCTCTCCGGCACGATCACCTCAGCTCTGACTGGCGAACCGGTGAGTGGCATCTGCGTTTACGTCTTCAGTCCCGTCGGGTCTGGCTCGATCAGCCAGAAGAACGGCACGTACCTGGTCGAGCAGATTCCGCCCGGGAAGTACAGCGTGGAATTCCAAGGCTGCCGGAACAAAGGAAGCTACGCCCCGCAGTGGTACAAGGGCAGGACCGAGCAATCTGATGCTGCCCGCGTCGCGATCAGGGCCGGCCACGTGACGAGCGGAATCGACGCGGCCATGAAACCGGGGGCAACCGTCACCGGCACCGTGGTCAATACCAAGGGACGGAAACTGAGCTGGATCTGCGTGGAGGCGGGGAGCCCGGACAGCGCCGCCGCCTACGGTGGCCCGCTGTACGGGGACACCGAAGTCTTCAGCAGCAACGGCGCGTACCGGATACGGGACCTGGCGGCCGGCCAGTACGAGATTTACTTCTATTACTGCGGCTTCGGGACGGGTTACGTCCCGCAGTGGTTCAGCCGGGTGTTTGGCCAGCCCAGGGCCGCGCTGGTGGACGTGCCGCAGGCCGGGACGGTGACCGGCATCGACGGAGTGCTCTCGCCAGCCGGGGCGATCACGGGCACAGTCACGAACAAGGCCGGGCAGCCACTGCAGAACATCTGCGTGAACGCGTTCGACGCCAGGACCGGAACCGGGGACCAGTTCATCTTCACCGGGAACAGCGGCCTGTACACGATCGACGCTCTGCCGCCTGGCCGGTACGCCGTGCAGTTCTTCGACTGCAGCGGATCGAGATACCAGACGCAGTGGTACTCGGGCAAGCCGACCCGGCGGGAGGCGACCCCGGTCGTCGTGACCGCCGGGCACCTCGTGAAAGCCGTCAATGCCGTCATGACCAAGTCCAGCCGCGCGCATGCAGCCGGGCACGGCTCGATTTCGGGCAGGGTAACCGCCCGGGCAACGGGCAAGGCGCTCGCGGGAATCTGCGTCCTGGCATACCGGCCGGGGTCCTACGGCTCGGCCCAGACCGGCAAGGCCGGCTCCTACGTGATCAAGGGCTTGAGCACTGGCCGGTATCAGATGTCCTTCGCGAGCTGCGACAGCGACCGGTACGTCAGGCAGGTGCGCCACCGTGCCGTGCATGTGGTTGCACCGGGCCGGGTCACCGGGATTGACGCCGCACTCTCGCTGTCCGGCTCCTTGTCGGGAGTGGTTCTCGGCAGCGTGAAAGCGCCGGTCGCACTGCCGGGCGTGTGCATCGACGTTGACACGGCCGGCGGAGTGCGCATCGTTGCTGACGCGATGACCGTTCACGGGGGGCACTACCTGGTGACGGGCCTCGCGGCGGGCAGGTACAAGGTGTATTTCGGTGATCCCGACTGCTACCAGGGCACGCTCGGTTACCTGCCGCAGTGGTACAAGGGCAAGCCCACCGCCGCCTCGGCTACTTCGGTAACCGTCAGATCCGGCAAGACGACTGCCGGGATCGGGGCGACCCTGCTCCCCGACGGCACTATTCAGGGCACGGTTACCGGCCCGGCCAGCGCGCCGATCGCCGGGATCTGCGTCCGCGCGATCCCGGCCTCTGGCGCCAGCCCCGTCTACACGGTCAGCGGGCCGGACGGCCGGTACGCGCTGCCGGACCTGGGCCCCGGCCAGTACGTAGTCCAATTCGCCGCCGGCTGCGGCCTTACCGGCTATCAGCCGCAATGGTGGAAGGACGTCAGCACCAGATCCGCCGCGACGGCGATCAAGGTCACCGCAGGTGCTGTCGTCGCCGGCATTAACGCAACACTGCACTCCTGACACCGTCCCGAGCGCGGATGCCCTGGACGTGACCCTGGCCTGCGTCGCTGACTAAGGTCCCGTGCCGCCCGGACGTTGGTACCTGCCCTCGCCCGGTGCCCTCGCGGTCTACTGACATGTGCGGATCATGGTCGCGGAGGGCAGGTGTCAGTCATGAGCGAGTTCCAGGCGCCGTCGGGGGTGCTGCCGAAGGAAGCGAGTTCGCCGCAGGAGATCGCCCGCTTCGTCGTGCAGGCAGCCGTGTACGCGCCATCAGTAAGCAACACCCAGCCCTGGTGGTTCGCCAGCGACGACCGGGAGCTCAGCGTGCACGCCGACGTAGAGCGGATGCTGACCGTCGCCGACCCGGATGGCCGGGAGATGATGATCAGCTGCGGCGCGGCGCTGTTCACGGCCCGGGTCGCGCTGCGTTACCTCGGGTTCGCGCCGAAGGTCCGGATCCTGCCCGATCCTGACCTGCCGAATCTGGTGGCCAGGATCGGATACGGGGACGCCCAGAAGCCGCCAGCCGACTACGAGCGCCAGCTGTTCGCCGAGATAACCCGGCGTCGTACCCACCGGGGCGGCTTCGATGCCGAGCCGCTGCCGGCCGGGTTCGCGCAGTTGCTGCGCGACGAGGCGGCCAAGGAGAAGGCCACGCTGCAGCCGATGGCCCAGGACGCACCGCGTCATGTGCTTTCCTCGATCGTGGAGGCGGCTGACTGGGCGCTGCGGATGGATCCAGCCAGGGTGCGCGAGGCCTCGAAGTGGGCGCCACCGCCCGGCAGTCCCCGGCGCGACGGCGTGCCAGCCACGTCCTACCCTGGCCGCCCGGACCGCGTCGAGCCGCCCTTCCCCGGCCGCGACTTCGCGCACG
>JASHXW010000554.1 GCA_030043395.1 Streptosporangiaceae bacterium | reverse complement strand
GCCCACCGGGTCAGGCAAGACCGTAGTCGGCGAGTTCGCCGTGCACTTGGCGCTGGCGCAGGGCCGCAAGTGCTTTTACACCACGCCGATCAAGGCGCTGTCGAACCAGAAGTACGGCGACCTGGTCAGGCGTTACTCCTCTGCTCAGGTTGGCCTGCTGACCGGAGACAACAGCATCAACGGCGAAGCACCAGTGGTAGTGATGACCACCGAGGTGCTGCGCAACATGCTCTACGCGGGATCGCCGACGCTGACCGGGCTGAGTCACGTCGTGCTTGACGAGGTGCATTACCTCGCCGACCGGTTCCGCGGCGCGGTCTGGGAAGAGGTCATCATCCACCTGCCCGAGTCGGTCACCCTCACCGCGCTGTCGGCCACGGTGAGCAACGCAGAAGAGTTCGGCGACTGGCTGACCTCGGTTCGGGGCGGCACCACGGTCATTGTCGACGAGCACCGGCCGGTGCCGCTCTGGCAGCACATGATGGTCGGCCCCCGGCTCTACGACATGTTCGCCGACGGGTCAGGCAAGCAGGTCAACCCCGAGCTGATCAGCGCCACCAAGTCCGTCTACGAGTCCGGCAGGGGCGGCAGGCACCCCGGGCCACGGCAAGGACGTGGCAGCTCGAGCGGGCCAGGACGCCCCGGCTACTCCGGCGTCCCAGGTCGCCCAGGCCGGCCCGCCGGCCCGCAGTACGCCAGAAGGCCAGGGCCGCCGCGCCGCGCCGAGGTCATCGGCAGGCTCGACCGGGCCGGGCTGCTCCCCGCGATCACGTTCATCTTCAGCCGCGCGGGCTGCGACGCCGCCGTCCAGCAGTGCCTGGCGGCCAACGTCCGGCTCACCACGCCCGAGGAGGCCGCCGAGATCAGCAGGGTGGTTAGCGAGCGGATCGCCGGCATCCCGTCCGCGGACCTGCCCGTGCTCGGCTACCAGGACTGGCTGGCCGGCCTGGTCCGCGGGATCGCGGCGCACCACGCTGGCCAGCTGCCAGCGTTCAAGGAAGTAGTCGAGCACCTTTTCGCCGCGGGCCTGATCCGCGCGGTCTTCGCCACCGAGACACTGGCCCTTGGCATCAACATGCCCGCACGGACCGTTGTTATCGAAAAACTCGATAAATGGGACGGACAGACCCATTCACCGCTGACTGCGGGCGAGTACACCCAGCTCACCGGGCGGGCCGGCCGCCGGGGGATCGACATCGAGGGGCACGCGGTCGTGCTCTGGCAGCCCGGCGTGGACCCGCGGGAGGTAGCTGGCCTGGCCGGGACGCGCACGTACCCGCTCAACTCGAGCTTCCAGCCGTCCTACAACATGGCGGTGAACCTGGTCGGGCAGGTGGGCCGGGAACGGGCGTCCCGGCTACTGGAGTCCTCGTTCGCCCAGTTCCAGGCCGACAGGGCGGTGGTCGGCCTGGCCAGGCAGGCCCGGCGGGTCCGCGACGCGATGGCGGGCCTGATGGCGACCTGCGACCGCGGCGACTTCGCCGAGTACGCCCAGCTGCGCGCCGACCTGTCGCGACGCGAGAAGAGCCTGTCCAAGGACCTGTCAGCCGCGCGACGGGCCGCCGTGATCGACTCGCTCGCCGCCCTGCGCCGTGGCGACATCATCGTCGTCCCCGGTGGCCGGCGGGCCGGCAGCGCGGTCGTGCTCGAGGCCGCGACGGACGGAGCCCCCACGCCGACGCCGTTGATCCTGACCGAGCATCGGCAGATCAAGCGGTTGTCCCCGGCCGAGTGCCCCGACCCGGTCGCGACCGTCGAGCGGATCACCATCCCTGGGCGGTTCAGCCCGCGCTCGGTGCAGCACCGCAAGGATCTCGCGGCCACGATGCGCAACAAGCTCGCTGGCGTCGACCAGAGCCAGCTCCGCCGAGGCCGGCGCCGCGCTGACGGCGAGAACGACGACTCCGGCGACGAGGCGCGCGCAGCGATCGCCGACCTGCGGCGCCGGCTGCGCGAGCACCCGTGCCATGACTGCCCCGACGGGCAGGCGCACGCCAGGCAAGCCGAGAAGTACTTTCGCCTGCAGCGGGAGGCCGAGTCGCTCGACAAGCGCGTGGCGAGCCGGGCGCACGTGATCGCGCGAACCTTCGACCGCGTGTGCGCCGTCCTCGAGCAGCTTCAGTACGTGGTCAACGACGAGGTCACCGCCTCGGGCAAGATGCTCGCCGGGCTGTACTGCGAGCTCGACCTGCTGGCCGCCGAGTGCCTGCGCCGCGGCATCTGGGACGAGCTCAGCCCGGCCGAGCTCGCCGCGTGCGTCTCGGCGCTGACCTTCGAGGCCCGCCGCCCGCCATCGGACGACGCGGGGCCACCGCGCCTGCCAGGCGGCCAGGCACCAGCGGTGCTGACCGCGATGAGCCGGCTGTGGGGCGAGCTGGACGGAATCGAGCACTCCTGGCGGCTGTCGTTCTTGCGCGAACCCGATCTCGGTTTCGCGTGGACAGCGCACGCATGGGCCTCGGGGCGGCCGCTGGAAGTCCTGCTGGGCGACGACATGACGCCTGGCGACTTCGTCAGGGCCGTCAAGCAGCTGATCGACCTGCTCGACCAGATCAGCGAGGCGACGCGCAACAAGGCGCTGGCGACGACGGCACGCTCCGCGATCGGCGCGCTTCGGCGCGGAGTGGTCGCGTACTCCTCGGTCCAGTAGGCGCGGCCGTGCCGCTGGAAACCTGTTTGCCCAGCACCGCCCCATCGAGTTGGCTGGGGGGATGAGTGCTAGCGAAGCGCAGGACATGCCGGAGCTCATCGTCACCAGGATGGTGCCCGATGAATGGGCCATCTACCGGCAGGTCAGGCTGGCCGCCCTGACCGACGCGCCCTACGCGTTCAGCTCGAGCCTGGAGCGCGAGCTTGGATACGACGACGACCTCTGGCGGCAGCGGCTGCGACGGGCCGCGACGTTCCTCGCGTGGCAGGCGGGGAGGCCAGTCGGCACGGCTACCGGCAAGCTTGACGACCCAGGGGACGACTTCCACGTGCCCGGTGCCTGGCAGCTCGTCGGGATGTGGGTGGACGGCAGCGCGCGCGGGTCTGGCATCGCCGATCAGCTGGTCGAGGCCGTCGGCGAGCACGCCAGGGCGGAGGGGGCGCACACGCTCGTGCTCTGGGTGACCGAGCCGAACAGCCGGGCGCGCAGCTTCTACCAGCGGATGGGATTCGCCTGCACAGGCGCGCGCCAGCTCGTCAGACCGGACGAGCCAGGTCGCTTCGAGGTGCAGATGGCCCGCCAGCTTGGCTAGTTGCCTGGCAGGATGACGTGCGTGGCTGCACTCATGCTGCTCGACAGCGCC
>JASHXW010000553.1 GCA_030043395.1 Streptosporangiaceae bacterium | reverse complement strand
GCGTGCGCTGATGTCACGACCGACGGCCGAGGAGCCGGTAAACGAAACGGCTGCAACGCCCGGATTGTCGATCAGCGCCCGCGCGGTCTCCCCGCCGCCCAGCACAACCTGCAGCACGTCGGCTGGCAGGTGCTGGCCGATGATCTCGCCAAGCAGCAGGGCAGTAGCCGCTCCCGCGCTCGACGGCTTCAGCAAGGTCGCGTTGCCGTACGCCAGGCTCGGCGCGGCTTTCCACAGCGGGATCGCGACCGGGAAGTTCCACGGCGTGACCAGCGCGGTAACGCCGACCGGGACATGGCGTGCCATCAGCAGCTGGTCCGGGTCCGCGGCGGGCAGGGTCTCACCGTCGGGCAGCAACGCGGCCTGGGCGTAGTAGCGCAGGATCGCCACTCCCCTGGCGACTTCGCCGCGAGCCTCGGAGAGCGGCTTGCCGACCTCGCGGACCACCAGGTCGGTGACCTCGGCGGCACGCTGCTCCAGCGCCGTGCCCGCGTCATTCAGCGCCTTCGCCCTGGCCGTACCCGGCGTGTCGCGCCACACTTGAGCCGCTGTCAGCGCCCGGCCGACGGCCGCGTCTGCTCCGGCCGCTCCGGCTGGCTCCCACTCCCCGAGCACCTCAGCCGGGTTGTGCGGGTTCACGCTGGTGAAGCTCATCATCACGCCTTTCTGTCGCTGATCTGCAGCAGCACCTTGCCACGCGGCCCCTGGCCGCCGCGCAGGGTGGCGATCGCCTGCGCCCAGCTGGCCAGCGGGTAACGGTGCGTTATCAGCATTCCCGGCCGGAGCCTGCCCGAGTTCAGCAGGCTCACCACGCTGCGCCAGGACGCCGAGGTGTAGCCGAAGCTCCCCAGGATCGTCAGGTCGTTGTTGACGGCGTCGTCGACGGCCAGCGCGACGGTCTGGCCATGCGGTGGCAGGCCGATGAGCAGCACCGTCCCGCCACGGCGGACCCGCGCCAGCGCCTCGCGCGCCGCCGACGTCGCCCCGGCAGCCTCGACCACGAGGTCGTAGCCGGTCGCCAGCCCGGCGGCATCGCCGACGACGCTGAAGCTGGTCGCGCCAGCCGCGGCGGCCAGGGCTGCTTGCTCGGGCCGCTGCCCGAGGACGGCGATCTGCGCACAAGACCACAGGCTGAGTTGCATAACGACAAGCAGTGCAATAGTGCCGTCCCCGATCACCAGCGCCCTGGTACCTGGTGCAACCCCCGCCCTGGTGAGCGCGCGGAAGACAACGGAGGCCGGCTCAGTCAGGACGGCATCCTGCGCCGCGACCGAGTCCCCCAGCGGATGGACCACGGTAGCTGGCACGAGGATCTGGCTGGCGGCGGCACCATCCCTGGTGAACCCGATCTCGTCGTAACTGGTCTCGCACAGGTTGTTCTCGCCGACGGCGCAGCGGGCGCAATGCCCGCAGCCGATGATGCCCTCCACAACCACCCGGCGGCCGGCGAGCGGTGAGTCACCTGCGACCATGCCGGTCCATTCGTGCCCGAGCGCGATCGGGTACCTGATGTACGCGGGGTCGATCGTCCCGTCGATGATCTCCAGGTCGGTACCGCACAGGCCCACCAGGTCCGGCTCGACGAGGACCTCACCGGCCCCTGGCGAGAGCGGCTCGCGCTCGAGCAACTCCACTTGGCCAGGCTTGCCCACGATGAGCGCGCGGGACCCCGCGGTCATGCCAGCGCCCGCGCTGGCGCATCGCTGCGTTCGGAGGCGGGACCGTCCGGCTCGAAGTACGGGGAGCCGCCGAGGACGTGCGACACCTGGTCGGCGTACTGGCGCACGATCTTGCCGAGTTCGTGCACCCGCCAGACCGGCAGGTCGCCCTTGATGCCGGTCACGCTGATCGCTCCCGCGCAGGTGCCGTCATAGCCGAAGAACACGGCGCCGACGCAGAAGATCCCCTCGGCGTCCTCCTCGTCGTCGACGGCGTAGCCGTTGGCGCGGGCGGTGGCGAGATTGGCCAGCAGCGAGTCGATGTCGGTGATGGTGTGCGAGGTCCGCCCGTGCAATCCGCTGGCCGCGCTGATGGCCCTGACTTCCTGCTCGGTCATGGTCGCCAGCATCGCCTTGCCCGCCGCCGACGCGTGCGGCACCTCGCGCTGGCCGAGCGGCGTGTAGAACCGCACGCTGCCTGGCCCATCGACCCGCTCGATGAAGACCGGGTAGCCCTCGTCGCAGATGGCCACCCGCGAGGTCATCTTCGTCTGGGCGGCGAGCTCGGTGAGGGCTGGCCGGCAGATCTCGCCGAGCGGGAGCTGGCTGCGGGCGATGTCGCCGAGCCTGATCAGCGCAGTGCCGAGACCGTACCTGGGCCCCGGCCTGGAGTCGCGCAGCATCCCGGCCGTCGTCAGGGTCCTGGCCAGGGCGAGCGTGGTGCTCTTCGAGGTGCCGAGCCCCCTGGCCAGGTCGCTGAGTGAGAGGCCTTCCTGCGGCCCGCTCGCCACGATGTTGATCAGCCGCATGGCCCTGGCGACGCTGCGCACCGTGTACCGGTCTGCGGCGTCCTCCTCGCCCCGGGCCTCCTGGTCCGCCGCCGCACCATTGGCGGAACCCGGCACTGGCGTCATAGCGGGACCTCCGGACAGACAGTGTTCGGCACCGCCGAACGCTATATATGAAAGCGATAACAACGCTTGACAGAATTTCATGACAAGCGTTGTGATGCGAGCGTGATTGTACATCACACAACAGCGTTCGGTAATACCGAACGGCAGCAGCGCAGCGTCGCCAGGGCCGCAGCGGCCAGGGAACGGGCCGTGAACTGGCTCGGCCAGGCGACGGGCGGCGCTCCCGCCGGGCTGGTGCTGACCGGGCCGGCTGCCGTGGCGTGGGCCAGCGGCGGGATCGCGCCGCCTGTGGACCGGACGGCCGCGACCGACCTCGTCTGGGCGGTCTTCACGACTGGCGGGGCCTGGCTGATCACCACGAACGTGGAAGCCGAGCGGATCAGGATCGAGTACGACCCGGCCGCGCACGGCTTCGAGGACCTGGCAGTCGTGCCCTGGTACTCCCCCGAGGAGTTCGTCGCCGCGGCAGCGGACCTGGCCGGCGCATCGCCGCAGACGCTGGCCAGCGATGGCCACCCGGCCTTCGGCATCGACGCGTCTGACGACCTCATCGCGCTGCGGCTCGCGATGTCTCCCGCGGAGACCGACGACCTGGCCGATCTTGGTGCCGACGCCGCTGACGCGTTGCAATCGGCCCTGGCGCAGTGGCGCCCGGGCGAGCGTGACCTGGACATCCAGGCACGCTGCGCCGCCGCGCTTGAGCAGGCTGGCGCGGACGCGCCGGTGCTGATCGTCGGCGGGGACGACCGGCTCGAGCGGTACCGGCACCCCATGGCCGCCGGCGCCCCGGTCAAGCGCCTGGTCATGGCCGTGGCCGTGGCGCGGCGAGCCGGGCTGCACGTCGCCCTGACCAGGTTCGCGACGTCAGCACCGCTCGACCAGGAGCACGCGGCCCTGCGCGGCGCCGTGCTCGAGATCGAGGACGCCGTCCTGAGCGCCTGCGTGCCCGGCGCAACCTACGGCGAGGCTTTGGATGCACTTTCAAGCGCATATAACACTCATGATGTTATAAACGGCTGGAAAGAGCACTATCAGGGAGGACCAATCGGGTTCGCGCAGCGCGAGTTCGAGATCGCGCCTGGGCAGACCGGATCACGGTGGCATGGCCAGCCGATCGCAGCCGGACACGCCGTCGCCTGGAATCCGAGCCTGCCAGGCGGCGCGAAGGCGGAGGACACCTACATAGTGGCCGCTGGCGGCCCGCCACGCCGGGTGACGATCGCACCCGGCTGGCCCGCCGAGGGAGACGACGACAGGCGCCCGCAGCGCCCCGGAGTTCTGGAGGTCAGCTCGTGACGGATGGGACCAAGGCCCACCTGCCCGCGACCGGGAACGGCGAGGTGGGGCCGGGTGCCGCCCTCGCCGGGAGCGGCCTGCTGCCGGTGTCCGGCACTGCCGCGCTCGCCCAGGCCGGCCTGGTCGCCGAGTCGACCGGGCCGGTGAGCCAGGCCAGGTTCCCCGACGGTGCTCACTTCAGGATCGAGATACCGAGCGTCGAGGGCCCGGAAGTGCTCCGGGCGGTGATCGCCGAGGCGAAGACGCACGGCGTCACCGTCAACCGCGTCTCCCAGGGCAGCGGCGCGATGCTGCTGTCCTCCGCGGAACTGACCGAAATGGCGAGTATCGCAGCGGACTCCGGGCTCGAGGTCTCGCTGTTCGTCGGCCCGCGCGAGGAATGGGACATCGGCCGGGCAGCCAATGCGGACGACGGCCAGGTGTTCGCGGGGCGGCTGCGCGGCACCAGGCAGCTCAGGTACGCCGTGGACGATATCGTCCGCGCGAGCGAGCACGGGATCAGGGGCTTCCTGATCGCCGACCCCGGCCTGCTGCAGCTCGTCAACGACCTCCAGGCAGCCGGCCAGCTTCCCACGTCGATCGTGTGGAAGGTGTCCGCCGTGCTCGCCCCGTCCAACCCGCTGAGCTTCCGGCTGCTCGAGCAGCTCGGCGCCACGACCATCAACGTTCCGTCCGACCTCACGCTCGGCCAGATCGCCGAGATGCGGGCAGTCAGCGGCTTGCCGATCGACCTGTACGTGGAGACGCCCGACGCGATGGGCGGCGTCGTGCGCGGTCATGAAGCCGCCGAACTGATCAGCACGGCAGCGCCTATGTACACCAAGTTCGGCCTGCGCAACTCGCGTCCGCTGTACCCCAGCGGAGCGCACCTGGTCGACGAGGCGTCGGCAATAGCCAGGGAGAAGGTGCACCGCGCCGCCGTGGCGCTGGAGTGGATCGCGCGCAGCGGCCTTGACCTGATTCAGTCCCAGCCAGGCGCCAAGGGACTCGGCGTCCCGGAGCCGCAACGATGAGCAGCACAGCGATGACCAGCACAGCGATGACCAGCACAGCGATGACCAGCACAGCGATGACCAGCACAGCGAGGCCAGGGTCGGCGCTTCGCAGTAGCACCTGGCTGGCGGGCGACGACGAGGTC
>JASHXW010000552.1 GCA_030043395.1 Streptosporangiaceae bacterium | reverse complement strand
GCCCACCGGGGTCGGTTGCCCGTGGGCGCGGCTCGACCATCGCCGGAAGCTGGCACCATGGATGGGTCATGACATTGACCGAACTGGTGCCCGAGTCTGCGGACGCGGACTCGCTCTACGCGGCGTTCACCGAGTGGGCTGACTCGCAAGGCCTGACCCTCTACCCGCACCAGGACGATGCCCTTATCGAGATCGTCTCTGGCGCGAACGTCATCCTGTCGACGCCGACGGGATCGGGCAAGAGCCTCGTCGCGACAGCTGCCCACTTCGTGGCCTTGGCGTCCGGGATCCGCAGCTTCTACACGGCGCCGATCAAGGCGCTGGTCTCGGAGAAGTTCTTCGCGCTGTGCGAGATCTTCGAGCCGGCCAACGTCGGCATGATGACCGGTGACGGCAGCGTGAACCCCGAAGCTCCGATCATCTGCTGCACCGCCGAGGTTCTCGCGAACATCGCGCTCCGGGACGGCGCGGAGGCCGACGCCGGACTGGTGATCATGGACGAGTTCCATTACTACGCCGATCCGGACCGCGGCTGGGCCTGGCAGGTGCCGTTGATCGAGCTGCCGAGGGCACAGTTTCTGCTGATGTCGGCGACGCTCGGCGACGTGACCAGGTTCGAGCAGGACCTGACCAGGCGGACCGGGCGGCCCACTGCCGTAGTCAAGTCGGCCGAGCGGCCGGTGCCGCTGACCTTCCGGTTCGTGCTCGAGCCGTTGCACGAGACCATCGAGGAACTGCTGGCAACCAAGCAGGCGCCCATCTACGTGGTGCACTTCACCCAGGCCGCCGCGATCGAGCAGGCTCAGGCGCTGATGAGCGTCAACGTCTGCAGCCGCGCCGAGAAGGACGCCATCGCCGAGCTGATCGGCAGGTTCAGGTTCTCCGCAGGTTTCGGCAAGACGCTGTCCAGGCTGGTCAGGCATGGCATCGGGGTGCACCATGCCGGGATGCTGCCGCGTTACCGGCGTCTGGTGGAAACTCTCGCCCAGGCCGGGCTGCTCAAGGTGATCTGCGGGACTGACACCCTCGGGGTCGGCATCAACGTCCCGATCCGCACTGTCCTGTTCACGAGCCTCAGCAAGTACGACGGCAGCGTTACCCGCCTGCTCCAGGCCAGGGAGTTCCACCAGATCGCGGGCCGGGCAGGCAGGGCCGGCTTCGATGACATGGGAACGGTCGTCGTGCAGGCTCCCGAGCACGTGATCGCGAACGAGAAGGCGCTAGCCAAGGTCGGCGACGACCCGAAGAAGCGGCGCAAGCTGGTGCGCAAGAAGCCGCCGCCCGGCATGGTCTCCTGGGGTCAGCCGACATTCGACCGCCTGGTCGCCGCGGACCCGGAGCCGCTGCGGTCCAGCTTCGCGGTTACGCACGCCATGCTGCTCAACGTGATCAGCCGCCCCGGCGACGCCTTCGCATCCATGCGGCACCTGCTGAGGGACAACCACGAGGAGCGCACAGCGCAGCGCAAGCACATCAGCCGCGCGATCGCGATCTACCGGGCGCTACTCGCCGGGAGCGTCGTCGAGCGTCTCGACGAGCCGGACGACCAGGGCAGGATGGTCAGGCTCACCGTGGATCTGCAGGAGGATTTCGCACTTAACCAGCCACTCTCCCCGCTCGCCCTGGCAGCCATCGAGCTGCTGGACGTGACGGCACCGGAGTACCCGCTCGATGTCCTGTCGGTGATCGAGTCGACACTCGACAACCCCCGGCCCGCTCTCTCGGCGCAGCTGTTCAAGGCGCGCGGCGAGGCCGTCGCCGAGATGAAAGCCGAGGGCGTCGAGTACGAGGAGCGGATGGAGCTGCTCGAGTCGGTGAGCTATGCCCAGCCGCTTGCCGAACTGCTCGAGGGCGCCTACGCCATCTACGCACGCGGTCACCCTTGGGTGCTCGATTACGAGCTGCGCCCGAAGTCGGTCGCCAGGGACATGTTCGAGCGCGCGATGACGTTCAGCGAGTACGTCGCATGGCTCGGCCTGGCCAGGTCCGAAGGCCTGCTGCTGCGCTACCTGGCAGACGCCTATAAGGCACTACGCCAATCCGTGCCCGAGGAGGCAAAGACCGACGAGCTTACCGACCTGACCGAGTGGCTCGGCGAGATGGTCAGGCAAGTCGACTCCAGCTTGCTCGACGAGTGGGAGCGGCTCGCCAACCCGGACGCGGCGGGCGGACCGGGCGCATCGGCCGACCAGCTCGGCGAGCTGCCGCCGGCGGTGACCGGCAATGTGCGGGCGTTCCGGGTCCTGGTACGCAACGCGCTCTTCCGGCGGGTGGAGCTGGCTGCGCTTCGCCGCTGGGATGAGCTTGGCGAGCTCGACGCGGAGGCTGGCTGGGACGCCGGTGCCTGGGCAGACGCGCTCGAGCCGTACTTCGACGAGCACGACGAGATCGGCACCGGCCCGGACGCGCGCGGTCCTGCGATGCTGATCATCGACGACAGCGACAAGGACGTGTGGAAGGTGCGCCAGATCTTCGACGATCCTGCCGGAGACCACGACTGGGGATTCTCCGCCGAGGTCGACCTCGCGGGCTCCGACGACGCTGGCGAAGCGGTCATCTGGGTAACTGCCGTCGGCTCACTGACCTGAGAGCGGCAGTGCGCGACCCGACGCGCCAGCGGTCGCATTGGGGCGATA